>JABIME010000330.1 GCA_018654125.1 Candidatus Cloacimonadota bacterium | reverse complement strand
GCGAAAGCTATTCCCAATAATGCAAACGACAAAATTAATTTTTTCATTTTAAATATTGATCTCATCATCTTTAATCTTCAATTCCTTATGATCAAAAAATATCACTATTAATATCAAAATTAGAAGTATGATAAACGATATGGTGGCAACTGTTAGATTATATTTTTCATCTTCAAACATACTTCCGTTACCGGGTTCTGGAAGCGGATCGGGAGCAATTGGAATTTCCTTACTCTCTGCGAGTCTGGCAATATCCAATAAATGAATAACAGGAACACCTTCATCAGCAAAAAGCAACATTGTGCCTTTTAGTGGTGTATTAGTTAAAGTAACATATCTATGTAAGCCTGGGGTTATCAATCTACCGTTTAGAGTTGCGCCAATACTAGAGAGTCCACCACCAATATTTACATAAAGTGCTATATTGTTATCACCTTCTGTCTTAAATATTCCCAATTTATCAAGAATATTCTGCTCTAGTGTTTCGTTATGTATTAATTCAATATTATTCTTTTCTATATTTGCCAAAATAAGTTCACGACCGTTTTTACTCAACCCTCTTCCCATATCACGTCCACCTCCAATAGAAGCGGCTTTACTTCGATATTCAAAGATGTTTTGCTGAATAAAAAACTCTTCCATATCTAGCCATGTGAAATCGGGATCGGTTGCGCCAAACATAGAAGCACCAACAGACGATATTACGATAGGTTCTAATTCCAACACTTTTGCTGCACTAAAAACGGCAATATTAAGTGCTGGGAAAGAACCTGTACAGCTTATAGCTACCTTGTCACCCTTCTTTAAATTTGCTTCTTTGAACATCTCTACAATTACTGCTGCGAAATTCGGATTTAAACTTGTTAGTTTAGATGTAAGATCACCACGATCAGTTACAATTGGAGATTGTTTATCACCTATCATTGCTGTTCTGTTAGGATCATTCACTTCATCTATGTAAACACCCTCTGAATTTCTATATTCTTTTATAGCAAGCTCTGCTTCTTGCATCAATTCTGCAGCAGCAAGCTTCTCTTCATAATATTTATCACTTTTAAAAACTCGTGAATTTTCTACCCAAATAAATAATGCAATTGCAACTAGCATTAATAGAATTAAACTAAATTTAGATTTTGCACTGGGAATAAACATGATTCTCCTTACCCTATGATAATTCCACCAAATATCAGAACTAGCAAGAACCGTACAATTACAGCTGCTACAACCATGATAGATAGTGTTTTAACAATGCCCTGTCTTTCCATTGCATTAGCAATAAGACCCGGTATAATAAATCCAATAACATTAACTGAATAATCTGAAGACAGATTAGCGAATATTCCGTAATATCTTGCCATCCAACCAATAATGAAGCCAAGTAAAACAGTAATAACCATTCGTCTTCTACCATAAATGAACATAAATTTACCAAGAATTTTAACAATGATAAATACAATAATACTAATTGATAACGTAGCTAAGATCGTGATGGGTTGATGCAAATACATTGCAACATAACCGGCAACAACGATTCCACCTGCCGCTGCTCCAAATGTTTCCAAAAAGAACAAACTTATCAATACTCCTAAACCAATTGCTACTTCAAACATTTTTAATATTCCTTTTTTTATAATACTCTACAATAACTCCACCATTACCACCAATATTGCCAATTCCCATCATCAATATTTCTTTTGCTGGTAATTTTACTGCACTATTTGTCAACTTTAGTCCTGTAACCCATCCGCAATCTGTAATTTTTTTCTTATCTAATTTATTGTTCAATGCATAAGAATATATAGTATTAGTTTGTTCTCCTATTAGATATAGGTGATCAAAGTCTACTTCTTTCAGCATCATTACAAGTTGTTTAGAGCGATATATTCTATCTGCTCTGGTACTAAGTACAATTGCTACTGCATGGGTATGAGGATAGAGCTCTTTAACAGAATTTATAACAAATTCAGTAGATTCAGGATCATTTGCTGCAAAAGCATGAACAAAGTGAAGTTCGGTATCTTTACTTTTGTGCATATATAT
>JABIME010000040.1 GCA_018654125.1 Candidatus Cloacimonadota bacterium | reverse complement strand
GATGAATCTATCTTTAACCACTCATTTAGAAGTTCTTCTATTTCTGTTCTTTTCTCTTCACTTATTTTATCTGACATGATAATATTGATGTTTTTTGAGATAATACGCGTCATATCCTTTTTGTTCTCTAAGCCAAAATTATCGGTAGTATCAGTAGATTTTGCGACAGGAAGTCCCGGCAAACTTTGATCCGGATCAACTTCGATTCCATAGAATTCTCTCTTTACTTGCGGATATTCCAATTCGAGATCTACAAAAACGAGAGTTTTGCCAATTAGCGGATCCAGAAAATCTTGAACTCTATCGGCTAATTCATTTTCAATTTGCATTTCCAGCACAGTTTCACTTTCATTGATTTCAGCAAAATCTATACAGAAAGAAATTGAACTTATGAATAATATCAATAGTATTATTATCTTTTTCATATCTGACATCCTCTTTAGCTTTTTAATTTGGCTAATTTATAAGATATTGTGGCATCAAGTTTTTCAGGGTCGAATGGCTTTGTGATGTAGTTATCTGCACCAGCCTGAAAAGCTTTATCAAGATCATCCATTTGGCCTTTTGAAGAGAGAATAAAAACAGGAATATGTTTAGTTTGTCTATCCTGTTTTAGGATATTACACGCTTCATATCCATTCATTCTCGGCATCAAAATATCCAAAAGAATTAGATCGGGTAAATTTTTCTTTGCAGCCTGGATTCCAACATCTCCATCTTCAGCGGTAATTACTTCGTGATCTTTCATTGTTAAGCTGAATTTCACCAGATCTCGTATTACACTCGAGTCATCAATTACAAGAATTTTCATGAGATTCTCCTTTTATCAGATATATATTTTTCAAATTCAATTTTAGTTGTTTCAAACATTTCTAATAATGCTTTCATATCATCAGCTAGATTACTTTTTACATTTTCTTTTGCTTTTTGCTCTATAGTATAACAAATTTCAGAAAGTGATCTTGCTCCGATATTTGCACCACTTCCCTTTACTTCATGAGATACAAGTTCAAGATTTGTAAAATCATCTTTCTTGATAAAACCATATAGTTCTTCTACCTTTATTGGGAATTGGTCTGCGAATGAATTGAATAATTCTGAGATGAAATTACCACCATCAAGCATGAAGATAGAATCTATCATTTCAGTATTAAGAACATCAACCACATTTCTGTTCCCAATAGGTTTTTTAGCAGGTTCAAAAGTTTCTACAGAATTATCTGTTTTTTCTCCATATTTTATCAGAGCTTTTTTAACTTCACCTACATGAATGGGTTTGCTAATGTAATCATCCATCCCTGCTTCTAAACACATCTCCTTATCACCGTCCATCGCATTAGCAGTCATTGCAATTATTGCAGGTTGGTCAGCTTCATCCCAAATCTTTCGAATCTCTTTAGTGGCATCAAGTCCGTTCATTTCTGGCATTTGCACATCCATAAAAATGATCTCATATTGTTTGTTGTGAAGTGCATCAATTACTTCTAATCCATTAGCAGCAACATCGGCTTTGTAACCCATTTTTTCTAATACTTTTAATATGAGTTTTTGGTTAATTGCATTATCTTCAGCAACCAGGATCTTGAGTGAAGAATTTAACAATTTTTCATCTTCTATCTTTTTTGAATCCTTCTTCTTCTTAATTTGGTTACCTTCTAAATTTGATTTTATAGAATTATAAAGATATTTGTGTTTCACTGGTTTTAGTAAAAAAGTGCCAATTGGACTTTCTTCTTTAACTTGCTTAGTAATATCACCAGAAGAACTAAGTAGTATCAAAGGAAGTTCAGGCTTTTTTGCATGAATTAATTGTGCTAATTCTAATCCATCCATACCGGGCATATGAAGATCAAGAATTGCAATATCGTAATAATTATCATCAATGCTTGCAAGTGTAGCGAAACCGGACTCAAATAGAATTGGTTCAAGATTCCAATTTCTTGTTTGCACTTCTAATATTTTTCTGTTAACCGGGTTATCATCAACAATCAGTATTTTTTTATTCTTTAAATTTACTTCTTTGGTTTTACCTTCTTTAATTTCATCTCTTGTTTCTTTTGTATTAATAGTAAATGAAAAATCTGAACCCTTTCCAATAACACTTTCTACCCAGATTTTCCCACCCATTAACTCAGAAAGTTGCTTGCTTATAGCTAAGCCAAGACCAGTTCCTCCATATTTTCTAGTTGTAGAGGAATCTACTTGTGAAAAAGCTTCAAATAATATATCCAGTTTGTTTTTTGGAATACCAATACCCGTATCTTGAACAGAGAATTTAAGTTTAACAATATCTTCGTTGACCTCTAATTTTGATACTTCAATTAAAACATGACCTTTCTCTGTAAATTTAAGAGCATTATTAACAAGATTTACCAACACTTGTCTAACCCTTGTAATATCCCCAACAATATTGGAAGGGACATCTTCTTTTATTAAATAGAGAAGTTCAATCTTCTTTGAAGTAGCCTTTGTGGAGAGAAGATCAAATACATCTTCAATACAATTTCTAATGCTGAATGGGTGTTCTTCTAATTCTAATTTTTGTGATTCAATTTTAGAGAAATCAAGAATATCATTGATAATAGTTAACAAACTATCTGCACTGGTTTTAATAATTTCTACGAATTCCAATTGTTCATCATTCAAGCTTGTATCCAGTAGAAGATTTGTCATTCCAATAATTCCATTCATTGGAGTTCGGATCTCATGGCTCATTGAAGCTAGAAAATCTGCCTTTGCTTTTGTAGCAGCTTCAGCTTCCAATTTTGCATTATCCAATTCCTTTTCAGTCATCTTTTGTTCTGCAAGATCAACACCGATTAGGGCATATGACTTCTCTTTGTTATCAAATTCGATGTATATCCCGTTCATTAATACTGGAAATATATAGCCCATTTCATGAACATGCCATAACTCGGTATTAGACATTTCTTTTTCTATTTCCAGTGTTTTTAATATAGAATCAAGCTCTAATAATTGTTCTTCATTATGTAATTTTTTTATGTGCTTCCCAACTAGATCATCTGGTGCATATCCATGCAATTCTGCAAAATACTTGTTAATGTAGCTTATTTTAAAATCTAATCCAATTATAACAACACCATAGTTTGCGGTGTTCACAATTTTCTTAAATTTTAATAACTCATTATTTTGCATTTCGTTCATCATGCTTCCTATAGCGTTAGTGTGTATATAGTTATACCCAAACTAATAATCGACACAATTGCACTTATCATGCTCCAGTTGAATTCCATTGGTGGTGGAACTATTAAACTATCTCCGGCTTTAAGTAATATTCTTCCTTCTGTTGAGTACATTTGATTTTCTGAAAACCAGATCTTCGAAAGTTTAATATTGAGTACAATCCCATCTCTTCTAATTATCTTCACATATTTTACTTTGCGAATATTTGTTATTCCTCCTGCAATTGCGATAGCATCAACCAGATCTATTGGCTTATATATTTGATAGCTGCCTGGTTGATTTACATATCCAATAATATTTACTCTTTCACCATAGATCTGAGTAACATAAATAGTAACTACAGGAATTGGAACGTAAGGTTTAAGGTTATCTTTGATCACGTTTTTAAATATGCTTACACTCATATTTTCAACTCTGATCTTGCCCAATATCGGATATTCAATCGTCCCATCTGGCAATACTTGAACATCTTTAGAGAATTCGGGATGTTCCATAACTTCTATTTTAATTTTATCACCACGCTGAAGGTAATATACATTCTCTATTTCTTCGTCAGTCGTTATTGAGCCACTCTCAATTTCATTAATTATTTCTGGTACTTCTTCTTTTGTATATGGAATTCCTGAATTCCCCTGAGCAAGTAAATTCAGGGTTATAAATATTAATATGAGGAGTGTGAGTTTCTTCATTTCTTTCCTCCAAATCCACCTTTATCGTGTTCCTTAAACTGAAGCTGATCAGAGTGTTCATCATAGAGTAGTTTTGTACGTTTGATATTATACTCATTAAGGTCTGAAACCCACATTCTTCGTTCATCAAACTCTTGTATCGTTCCCGGAAGCTTGAGAAAATCTTTTTCTGTATTCTTTAGTTGATTAATATCAAAAGCCAGTTTAATTACATCATCAAGTTTCATATCTGTTTCAGCTTCCGAAAGAATATCCTTAACAGTTTCAGCTTGCTGAATTAGATTCATACTTTTAAATTTCGTGTATAATGATTCCATAAATTCCTGCTGCATTTTTATTCTGTAGGAAGATCCGGTGATCCATGAATTCTCACGACGCATTTGCTTGCTTATGTACGAAATAAATTGCCAAGCAAGAAGCCCATTAATGGTTTGCATTCCAGGTTGAATGTTATACTCATAAGCAAATTCTTTTGGAACATCAATATCTATTCCACCCAGATAATCTATAAAATTTATCCAGGAAGGTCTATTCTGAGTAAAATAATGATCTATTGTTTCACCCGTAATTCGCTGAACACCTCTTAATAGGAATGGAATCCCACCTGTTAGATAAACCTCATAAAGAGTACGTGGATATTCGTATTCTGGTGTGGCTAATGTGAACCAAGGTATATGCGTAGTTGTAATGTAATTAAGATCAGGATATACAGAAATGAGTAAATAAGTTCTTGGTAAACCAGCATACACAAAGTTAATTCGTTTTGTGTCGAATCTAATTGCTGGATTTTCTACTTCTAATTTTGGTGCTTTGGGAGTAATCACTGCTTTAAAGGTCTCTTTCGGTAAATATGGAATGCAATATACCTCCCATGGGATAACCTTATCTTCTATACTAATATTCTTAATATTTGCTCTTTCATGTAACCCTTTTGCCATTAATATTAGTTCGAAAAGTCTGGTATCTTCAAAGATCTCATATACTCCACCATCGTTTACTGCTCCACCAATTCCGGCATAAACTTTTTCGGGTTGAACAACTGTATTTGAGAAGAAAATAACCTTTAAAGACAGTAATGCAATAAGAAGACAAATAATTATTATGATGATAATTGTCTTCTCCCTTTTGCTTTTTCTGTATCTTCTACTCATTATTCTTCTTCCTCATCTTGGAAGATTAAGAAATTCTTTATGCTGTTATACAATCCACCAACCATCTTCCGTACTCTTAAGGTAAGATCTTGGTTATCTTTAAGAATTTTTCGCTCTTTTTTACTTCTTTGTTTTTTGTCTTTTTTATCATAATAGCAATTATAATTATATTCATATTTATAATACTTCTTATCTATAACCTGTGCATAATTCATAATCGTTCCCATTATGTTGATATCATATAATTCTGATTTTGAGATCATGCGATTCAGATTTGAATGTGTTGTTGAATTAATTCTTACAGGTAGAATTGTGCCATCTACAGCTGATAAAAAATATGTAATAGATGGTACAAGTAGAAATGCAGGTGAATCAATAATTATGATATCATAAATACTTTTAAGTTTTTCTAATACAGTTCTAAAGTTCGTTGATTTGTACATTTCAAGAACATTTGGTGGTCTTTTACCTGCTGGCATGAACCAAAATTTATGTTCTTTATTTCTAATTATCACCTTATTTAATTCGGTCTGCTCACTCAATACTTCTGTTAATCCACTTTTCTCTCTGCAGTCTAATTCTTTTGTAAGTGTACGTTTAAAGAAGTCAGTATCAACAATTAGAACGTTCAAGTTTTCTTTAGCCAAGCTTTTTGCTAAATAGTAGGAAAGGAAAGTTTTCCCTTCTTTTTGCAAAGCACTTTGAATAGCGAAAGTTTTCTGGTCTTTACTCAGCATTAAATATTTAAAGTTAATTATTATGGGTTCAAAAATGCAATCGATCTTTCCAATTTCTTCTATTACACTTTTCTTAATTGATGATTTAGTATTATTCTCTGGTTCTTCTCCCTCTTTAACAGAAATAATTTCGGATTGTGCAATATGTGAATCAACTTCGATAACATTAAGAGGATCAATTCCAATTTTTGGTATAGTTCCAATAATAGGAATTGTATATTTTGCTTCGTAATCACTAACTGAATGTATTGTGTCATTCAATGAATTAAGCAGTAGGGCAAGACCAAACCCTAAACCAAGTCCTAATACAATTCCAACCAAAATATTTCTTTTTAAGTTATTTGCTGATGGAGTTGTAGGAACTTCTGCACTCTGAAGCTGATAAAGCCTACTTGAGGCAATGTTAGAATTGAGTTTTGCGTTATTATACTGACTCTG
>JABIME010000329.1 GCA_018654125.1 Candidatus Cloacimonadota bacterium | reverse complement strand
ACATAGGAACCATAGGTACTTCCGCCACCACCAATAACACTTTGACTACCACCCCATTGGCAATGAGGTATTCCACCTACTCCATACATTGAACCTCGTGCAGAATAATTTGGACTTGGATTTGGACCATCACCTTGCCATTCTATTGGAATAAAATAAGGAAATTGACCTGGATCATCTGACATTTGATGTAACGCAGCCCGCGCTACAGGACAATAACCTCACCATGTTTGAGTAAATACTTCTCCTACGACATACCTTTGAACAGCAAAAGCTGATAATGCCGTGAGAAGAAGTAAACTGATTAAAAATAATTTCTTTTTCATTGTTCTCTCCTTTTAAAAATCGGCTTGTTTTAACAAACGATTCCATTTTTTAAGAGTCAGCTCTCGGATATCCGAAAACGAACTCCATTTCTTTATTTAACTAAAATCATCTTTTTTGATTTTGAAGTTTTTGAGTAATTTAATTTGTAGAAATAAACACCTGAATTAACGATATTAATATCATCATTTCTTATATTCATAATAATTGTTTTATTTGAATTAAGAATCTTATTTACTTTAGTTTTAAGACCAATAATTGAAATCATTTTCCCCATTTTCAATCCCTATCTATTTCATTAATAACATTTTCTTTGTACTTGTGTAAGTTCCAGCTCTCATCTTGTAGAAATATACTCCGCTTGAAACTTGTTTATTAGAATCATCTTTTCCATTCCATATTGTAGAATACTGACCTACGGCAAGTTGCTTGTATACAAGAGTTTTCACTTTCTGCCCCTTCAAGTTGTATATTTCAATATTCACTAACGAAAATACTTCTGATACTGAAAATGAAATTGTTGTTATCGGATTAAATGGATTTGGGTAGTTACCATTAAGTTTTGTAACAGAAATAATGCCTTCGGGTGAGTTAGCTGAGATATGAGTATAGTCAATCTCGATTATTTCTGATTCTTCATCTGTGTATTGTACAGAAACTCCCACAGTATATTCTTGATTGAGAGTTAGATTTGAAATTGTAAAATCGGTAGATGTTGAAGACCCTGAAAATTCTCCATCAAGATAAATATTATATCCATCCAGGTTTCTTCCACCAAATGGATCTGGAACTATCCATGAAACATTAGCTGTTGAACTGCTTTGGTATTCTACAGCAAGATTTTCTACAGTCATAAATTGAGATACATTTAATGTTAATTCTGCATCTGTAACTTGATGTCCACCATCACCATATGAATCGAATATATAAATGATCCAACTTCCTGCTGCTTGTTCACCATTAAATTCATCTGTTTCTAATTCTAAAGCAACAATTCCGGTTTGCACAGCACTATACATTTCTACTTGAGTACCTGAGGGTGAAGTAATAAAAAGGTATCCTTCCTCTGGAAAATCGAGACTATTCCAATTCAAATTCAAAGCAACTCCAGAAATTTCATATTCATCTTCAGCAATTACTTCTATCCAACCAAGATCATCATAGGAATTTGAATAAGGTGTTGTATTATTGGGATAAGCCTGCTGTTCAGGGCTATCTTCCAATTCAAATATAATTGGAGTGCTTGTAGTATAATCTACATCCAATGCAAAATTCTGAGTAGTAGTTTCATCAGCAATAATTATTACGTCAGCAGAAGTTGAAATGTAATTCTCTGCATCAACATAGATCACATGATTACCTGCGAAAATATCTTCGATAATATAATAGCCGATATCATCTGTTGTGATTTGTTCATTTCCAATTGTAATTAAGGCATCCTGAACAGGAAGAGCGGTTTCGGAATTTGTAACAACCCCTTCTATTGAACCAAATCCATATTGAACATAATAGAAAGCTCCCATATCTGCAATTGAGCCATCGGGATCTAAAGGAGAAGAAGGATCTCCCGCATCAATACAAGGAGATGATGCATTCAGGAAAAAGATATTATTACTTGGATCCATGAATTCCGGATCAGCATCTATGCAGCCTTCTCCAAACCAAAATTCTCCGGTTCCATCTTGAACATCAGAATATGTAACAACAGGTGGATGAATTGTTGAGTTGGCAAATATTTGTAAATCATAACTAGAAGTATTACCCCAAATAATGCTATTTGTTATTATTGGCTCACCATAAAGATCAATACAATAAATGCCACCACCATAATCTGCATCATTATTATAAATTGTACAATTATTAAACTGAGGATTTGAATAATTGAAAACATAAACGGCTCCACCAAATGGAGAATTGTTATCATACATTACGGCATGATCGATAATCGGACTAGAATAGCTGATCTGCATTGCACCGCCATGAGCAGATGAATTTCCGGTTAAAGTAATATTAGACATTGTTGCATGAGAATTGTCATGAAACCAAATACCACCACCTTCATTAGCATAATTATTAGAAATCACTAAATTGGAACAAACCGGCTCACAATCGCTCATGAAACATAAACCACCACCATAACTATCTCCAGCATCTCCATTGTTTCCGGTGATGATCATATTGCTGATGGTTGGACTGGAACTCTGATAACAATAGATTCCTGAGCCATAATAACTTCCACCATTGGTTGCCGTAAAACCTGTGATGATAGAGTCGTTATTTTCACCGCTATCAAATGTAACACAATGTCCATATCCACCAGCATTAATTATAGTTTGTTCAATATATGATTGATCCTGAGTTGTTAGGAAAAGGGATGCAACAGTGATAGCCCTTCCACCAAAATCTATGTCCTCAAAATAAGTGCCTGGTTGTACTAAAATCGTATCATTTGTTGCACTTGCATTTATTGCAGCTTGGATAGTTGTATGATCTGCAGGAACATTGATGATAGTTGCAAATAAAGACACTATCGAAAATGCAATAATCAGTAATAAGATTCTAATTTTCAAAATTTTCTCCTATTTCATTAATAACATTTTTCTTGTACTTGTGTAAGTTCCAGTTCGAACCTTGTAGTAATAAACACCAGATGAAACTCGTTTATTCATTTGGTCTGTTCCATCCCAAATTATTGAAGATTGATTATTTAATATTGAAAATTGTCTGATTTGCTGACCTCTCAGATTATAAATAATTAACTCTGTCTTCTTCGTGCCCTCTGTGGCCAAATTAAAATAAATTGTTGTTGTTGGATTAAATGGGTTTGGATAGTTAAACATTTCAAATCCAGGATTCAATATATCTTTTGCATCGGTTGATGTTACTTCGATATAATCAGTTTTTAGTTCAATATCCATACTTGATGAATTATCATAAACAGTGAGTGAAACTGTATAAGTTCCAGCTTCAGAGAAAGTCCATGAAGGGTTTTGATCCATCGAATCTGTCGTTCCATCATTATCGAAATCCCAAAGCCAGTATGTTGGATTTCCAACTGATTCATCATTGAATTGAACCGTAAGTGGAGCTGTTCCTGTAACAATATCAGCTTCAAATTCTGCATCTAAAACGGATTCAAGTTCCTTACGAAAGATTCTGCCATTTTCTCCAGCTGCAAACAGATGAGTTTGGGTTGCGTAAATTCCTAATAGAGTAGTAGAAGGGCTAACTGAACCTAACTCAATCCATGTTTCTCCGAAATCAACTGACTTCGCAACTCTACCATTGTTTCCACAAGCCCAGCCAATACCATCTTCTGTAAAATATATAGCTTGGAATAATCCGGTATTGCTTGAGTATTTTTCTTCCCAGGTTGTTCCACCATTATACGTCTTTTTGATGAATTCACCGCCACTTCCACCGGCAATGACTCCTTCATTTGCATCAAAAAAATGAATTCCGCCAACTACTCCACCAAAAGAAGTTATATAAGACCAACTTGATCCATTTGTGGTTTTATAAAGTAGATTCGGATTATTCCAATTTGAACCACCAACAATAAATGCTGTGTTTTCATCAACAACACTCATCCAGCGCATTACATTACCTGTACCGGAGTTTAGTGCTGACCAATTATTTCCACCATTTGTAGTTTTGTAAATTTTACCCAACCAACCGCAAGTATATCCAATTTGCTCATCAGCAAATTCGACATCATACATTCCGTATGTTGTTGAAAACGTTGAACTTGTCCAGTTTCCTCCGGCATTACTACTTTTGAAAACTGCACCAGTAGCTCCACCATTCAAACAACCAGCAGCATAAATATTATTAGCGTTTGTTGAAGTTACAGAAAAAACAAATGCTCCTGTTGACATATTAGTTGTATTCCAACTTTCTCCTGCATCCGTTGTTTGTAGAACCATTGCTCCAGCACTGGCTCCCCAACCCACAACGTAGCCATAATTATCATCCGTGAAATGTACACCATAAAGATTGTCGTTAACTCCCGATGTCAGTAGTTCCCATTCTGCATTTAGCAGTGCAGAGGTAGCAATAATTAAAATTATGATTATTAGTTTCATCTAATTCTCCCTACTTACTGTAACGATCTAAGATCAAATCAGCAAAATTAAGGTCATTTTCTATAGACATAAGCATTCTTCTAACTAGTAACATTCCACCTTCATGGAAGCAACTTTTGTTTTCTTCATAACTGCCTGATAGTCTATTATGCTCACTACTAAGAAATTTCTTTCTAATAGTAAATGATGTAACTGTTTCATTTTTCGATAAAAGGTGAATTGCCGAAACGATGAGATCAAATCGTTTGTCTCGTTCTCGAGCCGTTTGAATTGTTTCAAGCATATCTTGTTTCAAAGTGGTCTTTCCTTTTTGGGTAATGTTATAACAGGTTGGAAGTGGTCCTTTTCCTGTTTTATTTACATTTACATGAGATGTTAAATATTCATTAGAAATAAGTTTACTTAAACCATTATAGACAGATGTCTTTCCAACACCAGCCCATCGATTATAACCGAGTTTTTTGACCCAATTATTTATCTCATATCCCGTTCTATTTGGGCTTTCACATATAAGCTGCATTAGCATTAACTCGGCATTAGAAAAATTCATTAACACTTCCTCCTTATACTACATGACCGTAATATTCCAGTGACGGACTATTGGTCAAGAAATATTTTAACTTCAGTGATGATTGTTAGGCAAATGCATACAAAATAATGACTTAGTATACTGCTTCCTTTTTGAAGAAGATATTTTATATTGACTCACAAAATTGATTATTACATTTAGCAAATTATGAAAAGATTAAATATATCAATAGATGTTGGTGGAACCCATACTCGGCTTAAGGCAGAAATGATATTGGATGGCAAGGTAGGTTTCTCTTCTGTTGAATTCAAACAAAAGATAGGTTCAAAAGAGGAGTTGAAAAATTTCATTACTTTTTCTTTGGATCAAATGGATCTCGATCATGCTCCAACTCATTGTGTAATTGGATTTGCAGGAGCAGTTATAGATCATAAAAAAGTGGCAATAACAAATTGGAAGAACAAGCCGACAATTGTTTTAGAAGACCTCATAAAATGGGGATTACCTAAAAATAAAACGATCATGGTAAATGACATGGAATTAGCTGGTTATGGAATTCTTGATATGGAAGAAAAAAATGAGATGAATTCTAATCAGTGCGAAACCGTGTATAAGCCTGTTTTTCCAATCCAAAACAGAATAACTAATAAACTTATTATTGCTCCCGGAACAGGATTTGGAACTGCAAGCATAATTGAGTTTACTGCACTTTCCGGTGAAATAGTAAAAGATGTATTGTCCTCAGAAATTCAACATATTCAGATTCCGCCATTTGATAAAAGACATGCAGAAATAATCAGTATTATTCTATCAAAAAAAACAGAGAGGAATTTTCTGAACTATGAGGATTTTGTTTCAGGACAAGGATTATGCGAAGCATATGAAGCAATTTTGAAGCTGGAGGGTATTGAGCAAGATGATAAAGATGCAGCTAAAATTGCCGATTCAGCAGTTAATAAAAGTGATAAATATGCGGTAGAGGCACTAAATGTTTTCTATAAATGTGTTGGTAGAATTATTCAGGCAATGGCATTAAATGTACAACCTTATGGTGGAATTTTTCTTTGTGGAGCATCTACGATTAACAATGCAAAATTTATTCATAAAAGTTGTTTGATAGATGAATTTCATAATTGTTTAATAAGGCAGCAGCTTCTTACACAATTTTCGGTGTATATAATTACAAAACCAGACATAAATATTGCGGGTGGATTGTGGGCTTGCAGGAGTATTTTATAATGCAATATGATAAAGTAAAAGATATATTTGCAAAAATAATAGATAAATATTCAGTTTTTAGAAAATTATTTTATCTGCTTTTAGATCTGTTGCTTCTGCGTCAATGGTATGTAAAAAGAGAGATTAATAAGTATTTTTCAACTGAGAAATCATTGCGGTTTTATGATGCCGGTGCAGGATTTGGACAGTACTCCTATTTTGTTCTTAACAGATTCAAAAAAGCAAAAATTCATGCAGCTGACCTCAAAACAGATTACATAGATTCATTTGCACAATACGCCCAAAACAAAGGTTGGAATGGATTCACGGCTCAACAAGCAGATCTAGTTGAATACACTCCCAAAGAGAGTTTTGATCTGATCATCGCAATTGATATTTTAGAGCATATCGAGGATGATGAACAAGTATTACAGAATTTTAGAAAAGTACTAGAAAAAGGTGGAAAGTTAATAATATCATCTCCCAGCAATTTTGATGAATCAGCCAAATTCACAGCAGAGCATGTACGTCCGGGTTACAGTAAAGAAGAGATCTGCTCAAAGTTAGAAAGAACGGGTTTTAGCATCAGATCATTTGAATATTCTTATGGAAAATTTGGACAAATCTATTGGAAATTAGCATTAAAATATCCACTTTCATTAATTTCAAAATCAAAAATATTAGCAATATTATTACCAATTTATTACATCATCTTCTACCCCATCGCTTTTGGATTTATGCTATTAGATTATTACAATAAAAATAAAATCGGAACAGGTGTTATTGTGGTGGCGGAGTAATTTGGCAGTTCCATTATTTAATCATCTAAACTGATTCACAATTCCCTTTCCAACTTAAAATTGACAAAGAAAAGAATCTATTTTTTTTTGTTGTAGTTAAAGAATAGATATAAATTAGGAGTTATAATGAAATATAAAATAATATTAATCTTCTTGTTGATGACTGCGTTATTAACCGGAAATTCAATTTTCTCATTTGATGGAATGCCGCTTGAATATTATGGGAATGATGTTTATGGTGTTGGAATGGGGGAAACAGGTTCTGCCGATATGTTCCGAATAAACCCAAATTTACACAATCCTTCGATTGCTGCCACTACCAACAATGTATTATTTTCAACAGCAACTTCACTTGGATACATGTGGTACAAAGATTCTTTTGATAATGAATTTCGTGATGATGGAATTTATATGCCGTATTTTACAATGGCAATTCCGATAAAAGACCATAGATTTGCCTTCAGCTTCAATTCAGTTGCTTCTGGTAATATTGAAAATGCAAAGGAATTAGAATTTGCAAGTGTTAGTGATACGCTGCAATATTCAGAGATCAACAGATTAAGCACATCACTTTATAAGGCTGATATGATCTATGCGCATAAAAATTCTATTGTAAATATTGGTATTTCCATGAACTATTATCTTGGTCATCGCATCAGATATTGGAAGCTTGATTTTGAAGATACCGATTATGAAGATGCAAAATATGAGATCGAAAAAGTTTACAAAAATCCTGGATTTACAGTTGGAATTTCTAAGAAAATTGGCAAAATTTCTCTTGGGGCAACCTACTCTTCCCACGTAAAACTTGAAGGCGGAATAACCTACAAATACGATCATACACCTTATGCAGACACATTAAATTTAGTTGATGATTTTCTGTTTGAAGTTCCTGCTCAAATATCTGGTGGGATCACCTGGAAATTCTTAGAGAAATATAAAGCTTCTGCCGATGCTCATTACCAAATGTGGGAAGAAACAATTGGTTACAACAAGAACACATTGAAACTTGGTTTGGGATTTGCTTACGATCCACTAAGTGGTTATGGCTCTTGGTACGAGAAGATCCCATTTAGGTTTGGTGGCTATTATCGTGAACTTCCTTTCAATGTAAATAACGAGAAAATTATTGAGAAAGCATTAACGGTGGGATCATCAATTCCACTTAAATCTCCCAATAAAAAAATAGAATTTGCTGTTAGCTATACAACTCGTGGAGATGTTGACACACATGGACTAAGTGATGAATCTTTAATGTTCTCATTTGGGATCACAGGATTTGATATTTTTAAGAAGCGTTATAAGCGAATTGAACATCGTGAGATTCCGGAAGCTGATAAAGATAGGTAATTGCTAAATGAAGTTCAGGTGGAGCTATAAACATTCCAATAAAGACACGATCTTTGATCAAATACGAGAAAATAGGAATATAAAAGACTCTTTTATACACTCTTCTATAAACGATCTGCCGGATCATTCACTATTTAAAGATATTGATGTTGCGGCCGACAGAATTATAGAGGCTGTACAAAAAAAAGAGAAGATTATAATTTTTGGGCATGACGATGTAGATGGTTTAACATCAACATACATTTTATACGATTTTCTAGAAAAACTTGGTTCTCAAAATCATTTCTATTATATTCCCAATAGACTTATAGATAATCACGGAATCCAACAGAATTTTATCGATAAAATAAAAGAAGAAAAATTTGATCTGGTTATTACCGTAGATGGTGGTGTTTCATGCAAAAATGCAATTACAGAGATCAATGAACTTGGTTGTGAAGTAATAGTTACAGATCATCATATTGTTCTAGAAAACATTCTTCCTCCTGCCTTGGCAATCGTTAATCCAAAACAACAAGATTGCAACTTTCCATTTGATATGATAGCTGGTGTTAGTGTAGCATATTTCCTAATAAAAAAAATATCTGAAATTACAGGTATAACAAATGACAGAAATTATCTTTTTTGGGTTGCTGTTGGCAGTATTTCAGATAAAGTTCCGCTGTTAGATGTTAACAGAATATTCGTGAAGGAAGTTCTGGATACATGGAGTACTTTTGATGATAATACACTTTATAAGCTAAGCCCATATTTAGAACCTGGGATTAACTATTCACAGAGGATGAATAACATACATTATATCATAAAATTACTTTCTAACGGCAGAGGGAAAAACGGTGAGCATAAAAGCATGAGACTACTTGTTACACATAACAAAGAAAAAGATAGAATCATAGCTGAAATGCAAAACCAGCAGAAAATTCAAGAATTAAAACTGGAAAGTATACGTCGTTACATCCGAACTAAAATTCCTCGAACATTTGAAAATCATTATATTTTTAGAGACCTTGATCATCAAATACCATTTGAACTTTTGGGTTACTCTGCTTCTTTTATTACCAAGAAACATAAAATTCCAGTAATTTTTATTAAGAATAAAAATGGTATAGCAATTGGTGAAGCTCGTGGTACAGACGGTGTTAATCTCGTTGATGCTTTCACTCATGCGCGTGAGCATCTTATACAATATGGTGGTCATGCAAAAGCTGCCGGATTTACCATTAGAAGCAGTGAAGTGGATAAATTTATAAGTAAATTTGAAGAGTATATAAACAAGAAACAAACAGTAATTGAAGAGAATAAAAGAATTGATATCGATGCAGTAATAAGCAGTAGAGAACTTGATAAATTT
>JABIME010000039.1 GCA_018654125.1 Candidatus Cloacimonadota bacterium | reverse complement strand
TAATAAAATAAATAAAATTGATTTTCTCAATGATCCTCCAATAATCATCCTCTGGGTGGAATTCTACGAAAATATTTTACGATCTTGTCAAATTTAGCTGAATATTCAAAGCCAGATTTGCAAATTCTTACATAATCTAGATAGCTTAAAACCGAAGCTAACCAAAACATGCTTACAGAAATAATAAATACAGCTTTCACACCAAAATATTTTAAGACAATATATCCAATAAATGGAACTATAAGCGCTCTTAAGCCTGTAAGTGTAACGTGAACGCTTTGATACATAGAGACATCATCATCACCTGCAAAGAAAATGGAACTCATATTCCAGGAGATAACAATACCAGACATTCCAACTCCAAAAACAAGATAAGCAAAATAAACAATGTAATTCTCAATTCCTGAACCTATAAAATAACTGGAGATCAATAAAATTACAGGATAGCATCCTAAAGTGAAAAAAGCTAAAAAAGTAAAAAATGATGGATTCTTTTTATCGTGAACTCTACCAGCAATTGGTGAGAGCAATAAAATTCCTAACTGAGATATTATGCCTTTTGCCATAAATGTTTGCGAATAGTCCATCCTAAGTTCTTCTACCAAAAATTTGGGAATTGCAGGAAGTATGATCATGAAACCGATTCCATAAATGAAAAAATTCCTTTGGAAGATCGCAAAATCCTTGTTTTTCTTTAAGATATTAATAGTACTATTTATAGGCGTTATAAATAATTGCTTAAATTTTAACTTAGCTGTATTATATTTTTTATTCTCGATATTTATCATTGCCATAAGTAAGGAACTTATGCAGCCCATCAGCCCAGCAACAGAGAAAATGTAACGGAACCAATCTTCATTTACATCCATCAACTTCCCAGCAGAATAACTGAAAATTATTGCTATAAGTGTAACTAGGCTTGCTGTATACCCAAATAGAACCCCTCTGTTTTCTGCAGAAATATTATGCCGATATATAGAGTTCTGGGCAGGGCTTATAAGTGAGTTAAAGGAAAACACAAAGATCATGATTATTAAATAAGAATAATAGCTGTGCGTCCATAACATAAAAATTAAAACTAGTCTGCCAATAAAAGCAGTAAGAACAAAAAACTTAGAGAAACTTTTGGAACGTTCAAGTGCCTTACCCCACCAGATAGAGAATAGATTCGAGAGCGGCCATAACATAACCAGAATTGTTATTTGCCAATCTAGGGCAAGCAACGCCTTTTTTGCGACAACATCCTGAATATTGAAAGTACCAAAAACAAAGCCATTGAAAAAAGATGCCAGCATCAATAGCCAGAATGTTCTCTTTTCAATAAATCCTAATTTCATTTCTAAACCTCAATATAATAATTGTTTGCAAAATCATTAAGTAAAGTTTTTTTGTCTATATAAAATATTTTGCAATTTATACATTATTTAATCATTATTTCGTAATGATATTGAAAATAATACTTACTAAGTTTTGATAAGTATTATGAAACTGATAATATACCGTTTGACACAAAAACTTACATTTTTTTTCTAACCTCAAATAATAATTAAATAGGAGAATAAAATGGATAACAAAGTATTAGCAACGGTAGACGGAGTTCAAATTACACAATCACAAGTAGATAGTTTTATTAAAAGATTAGATCCACAGCAGGCAATGCAATATCAAAACGAAGAAGGTAAAAAGCATATCTTGCAAGAGCTTATTAACCAAACTCTCTTCTTAGCAGATGCAAAAGCTACCAAACTTGAAGAATCAGATGAATTCAAAAATGAAATTTCAAAAATGAAAGACATGATATTAACTCAATTGAATGTGAACAATCTTATGGCTTCTGTGAAAATTGATGATACAGAAGTAAAAGCACATTTTGAAACAAATAAGACCAAATTTTCTACTCCAGAAAAAACAGATACAAGTCATATCTTAGTTGATAGTGAAGAAGAATGCAAAGAGGTTCATAATAAAATAACTAGCAATGAGATCACTTTTGAAGATGCTGCAAAAGCTCATTCAAAATGCCCTTCAAAAGAAAAAGGTGGGAATTTAGGATCATATCCAAAAGGGCAAATGGTTCCTGAATATGAAGCTGTTGCATTTAACATGAAAAAAGATGAGATCTCTGAACCTGTAAAAACACAATTTGGATATCATATTATAAGGTTAAACGAAAAGCAGGAATCTGCTGAAGCAAAATTTGAAGAGGTGAAAGAGCAAGCATCTAAAGATCTTCTCGGCACTAAGCAAAAAGAAGAATACATGAATAAAATTAGTCATATGCGTCAAACCTTCAAAGTTGAAATGGCATAAGCATAAACAATTAGAAGATTTGTGAAGTTTTTCTTTATAGAATTTCTTCGTAAGAAGTTTCGCATTGTATAATAAAATCGTAGCACGTTTATTCTCGAACGTGCTATTTTATTATTAAAGTATAAATATTTTTTCATCCTGATAATCGATAAATTCAACAGCTGAACTTTAAGATATTATGCTTTAGCAAGAGCAAAAAAAAATACTTGCTATTAATATAAAAGTTTAAAATTTGGTATAAAAATTATTATTAATAGTATTATTTAAAATAAAGGGAGAGATTATGGGTCTCAAAACATTTCCAGGTGGAATTCACCCACACGATAATAAGGCTTTTTCTAAAGATAAAAAAATAGAACCAATGCCTTTACCCAAAAAAATTGTAATTCCTCTATCTCAACATATCGGAGCTCCAGCAAAGCCAGTTGTAAAAATTGGTGACGAGGTTCTGGCAGGACAAAAAATTGCAGATGCAGGTGGTTTTGTATCAATTCCAATGCATTCCTCAATATCCGGCAAAGTTGCAAAGCTTGCACAATTCAATCATCCAACAGGTGCATTAGTTCAAGGTATCGAGATTACTGGTGATGGTGAAGATAAGTGGGTTGAATTGGTTGATGAAAGTAGTTTTATGGAACTCTCAGCAAAAGATATGAAAGAACGGATTGCCGAAGCTGGTGTTTGTGGAATGGGTGGAGCAGGTTTTCCTACTCATGTAAAGCTTTCACCCCCTGAAGGAAAAACAATCGACACGATAATATTAAATGGTGTAGAATGTGAACCATATCTTACAGCTGATTACCGTATTATGTTGGAACAAGCTGAAGATATTTTAACCGGGCTTAAAATTCTAATGAAGATAGTGAATGCCAAGAAAGGAGTTGTTGGCATTGAAGCAAATAAACCTGATGCTATAAAACTTTTTAAGAATCTCCTAAAAAATGAAAAAAACATAAGTGTTGTTGGTCTACACCTCAAATATCCACAGGGAGCAGAAAAGCAACTAATTTACGCTGCAACAAAACGTAAAGTTCCTAACAAGGGTGGTTTGCCCATGGATGTGAATGTAGTTGTTCAAAATGTGGGAACTGCTATCGCTGTTTTTGAAGCTGTACGTTACAAAAAACCTCTTGTTGATAGAGTTATCACAATAAGCGGTAAGATCGTAAAAAATCCAAAAAACATTAAAGCTCGTATTGGAACATATTATTCTGACCTTTTGGAATATTGCGGTGGTACCACAGAAGATATTAGCAAAGTGATATCGGGTGGACCTATGATGGGATTTGCAATTCCATCTTTAGAAACACCAATGACCAAAGGAAGTTCCGGCTTACTTTTATTCAATAAAAAAGAAGCTCATAAAGATAGTGAAGATGTATGTCTGCGTTGTGCTCGCTGTGTAGATATTTGTCCAATGAATATTATTCCTAGTTTTATTGCTCATCACGTTCGTAATGATGATTGGGATTCAGCAGAGAAAAGTGGTGTGATGGATTGCATAAAATGTGGAAGTTGTGCTTATGTGTGTCCTTCTCATATCAAACTTATTCAATGGATAGATATCGGAAAAATTAAAGTTAGTGAAAAGAATCGAAGTAAATAAATAATATTAAATAAAAGTTGGATTAAGGATAGAGAATCGGTAATACAAACCCCGAAACCCTAAACCCTAATTCAAAATTATGGAGGATATATGAACGATGTTTTTGCTGTTTCTGCAGCACCGCATATTAAGCAGAAAATATCAGTAAATTCTGTTATGTGGCAGGTCGTTTTAGCTCTTACACCAGCACTGCTGGTAGGAATTTTCTTTTTCGGAATTCAGTCTTTGTTTCTTACAATTTATGCAGTTGCTGCTGCAGTTTTTACAGAAGCATTGATCCAAAAATTCAGAAAAGTTCCAATAACCGTAAATGATGGAAGTGCTGTAGTAACTGGCATTCTTATTGCTTTCAATATTAACTCATCTTCACCTTGGTGGCTACCGGTTCTTGGTTCTATTTTTGCAATAGCAGTTGGAAAGCAAATATTTGGTGGTTTAGGCTTCAACATTTTCAACCCTGCACTTTTGGGTCGTGCATTCATGATGGCTTCTTGGCCAACACTCATGACAGCAGGTTGGAAGTTCACAACACCAATGAACAATTTATTCCAAAGCTCTATTAACGGACTTAGAAATTTACCTTCTAATGTGCCAGATGTTGTAACTTCTGCAACTCCTTTAGGTGTGGTAAAAGCATTACGTGACACGACACAAATAAGTAGCGATATGGCAAATACTGTTATGGATAATTTAACCGGCATGAACACACTTCAAGATCTCTTTTGGGGAAATATTGGTGGAGTTATCGGTGAAGTTTCTGCTGCCGCACTTCTTATTGGAGCCGCATATCTTGCTTGGAAACATATAATTGAATGGAGAATTCCTGTTAGTTATATTGGAACCGTATTTGTTCTTATATATATGTTCGGTGGAATCAACGGAATGTTCTCAGCGTCTATTATGCTTCCAATATTCCACATTCTTTCTGGTGGTCTCATACTTGGTGCATTCTTCATGGCAACAGATATGGTTACCTCACCTGTTACAAAAAAGGGAAGACTAATTTTTGGTATGGGTTGCGGAATTCTTACTGTTGTTATCAGGCTTATCGGAGGTTACCCGGAAGGTGTCTCATATTCAATTCTTCTTATGAATATTGCAGTTCCATTGATAGATAGATATACTATTCCCAAACCATTTGGGGAGGTAAAAAAATGAAATATTACATAAAATTAGGTTTTGTACTTTTTATTATTACAGCAATCGCAAGTGGTGTTTTAGCATACTTAAATACGATCACTCAACCAATTATCGAAGAGAATCAACGTGTTGCACAAGAAAAAGCAAGAAAGGAAGTTCTTCCTTCTGCTGTTACTTTTGAAGAAGTAGTTGGCGAGCTCACATATCATATTGGAAAAGATACTGATGAACAAGTTGTGGGTTACACTTTTGTAGCATCTCTTTACGGTTATAGCGGTGATGTTAAAACAATGGTGGGAATTAATACTGATCTGATTATAGAAAAGATCAAAGTTATATCTCAGGCAGAAACACCTGGGTTAGGTGCAAATTGCGAAAAGCTTGAATTCCAAGCTCAATTCAGTGGAAAACAAAAAGCTGAAATGAAAGTTGATAAAGATGGTGGTACTATTGTTAGTTTAACCGGTGCAACTATTACAACACGAACTATTGCAAATTCAATTAGATCTGCTATGGATAAACTTAATATTCCTACAGAAGAGACTGATGGGGAGGTTGAATAATGACTTTATTTAAAGAATTCACAAAAGGATTCATTAAAGAAAATCCAGTATTTGTGATGGCATTAGGACTCTGCCCCACACTTGCAGTTACATCCTCAGTTGTGAATGCGATAGGAATGGGATTAGCAGCAACTTTCGTACTGGTCTTTTCTAATATATTTATTTCACTCATTAAAAATCTAATCCCATCAAAAATTAGAATTCCTGCATATATCGTGGTTATTGCATCATTTGTAACTATTGTTGATATGATGATGCATGCATATCTTCCGGCGATACATAAAAGTTTGGGGTTATTCATTCCGCTTATAGTTGTTAACTGTATAATTTTAGGTAGAGCGGAGGCTTTTGCCAGCAAGAACAATGTTCTTAGATCTGTTGTTGATGGATTAGGAATGGGATTTGGATTTACCTTAGCATTAGTTGTTATCGGTGGTATTCGTGAAGTATTGGGTGCTGGACAATTCCTAGGAATTAACGTTTTACCTGAATCTTATCAACCAATGCTCGTAGCCATATTAGCACCTGGTGCATTTATCGTAATGGGTTTGTTGATGGGTTTAATGAATTTAAAGAAGAAGAAATAGGAGATATAGATGGAATTTGTTGGAAAAATACTTTTCATGGCAGTAATGGCCATCTTCGTTCAAAACTTTGTGTTAATGAGATTCTTAGGATTATGCCCTTACATTGGTGTCTCCAAAAAATTGGATTCCGCCTTAGGAATGGGAATGGCTGTAATCTTTGTGATGACAATGGCATCTACATTTACATGGCTAATTCATACATATCTTTTGGTTCCTCTGCATATTGAATTTTTACAAACGATTGCATTCATTCTTACAATTGCATCGCTTGTACAGCTTGTAGAGATGGTAATTCAAAAAACAGCACCTGCACTTTACAAATCGTTGGGAGTTTTCCTTCCTCTTATTACAACAAATTGTGCTGTACTTGGTGTAGCAATTTTAAACATTCAATCTGAATACAACTTTATACTTGCAATATTAAACGGATTATTTGCAGGAATTGGTTTTACACTTGTACTAATTTTAATGGCTGGCATTAGGGAACGTTTGGAACGTGCTGAATTACCAGTTAGCATGAAGGGAATGCCTATTTCAATGATAGTTGCCGGAAGCATGGCACTTGCTTTCTTAGGCTTTTCCGGTCTCAAATTTTAGGGGGAAATTTAATGTCGATATTACTTTATTCAGTATTAACCTTAGGTGCTTTGGGACTTATTTATGGTTTAGGTTTAGCATTCGCCTCTAAAAAATTCCATGTTGAGATTGACCCGAAAATTGAGGACATAAACGAGATCTTACCAAGTGCTAATTGTGGTGCTTGCGGATATCCTGGTTGTGCAGCTTACGCAGAAGCAGTTGTAGAAAAAGGTGCAGAGATAAATCTCTGTGCTCCAGGTGGAGATGATGTAATCAAAAACATTGCCGAGATTATGGGAATGGAAGCCACAACAGCAGATAGAAAAGTTGCTATTATACATTGCCAGAGCGGAGGAAAAGACAATACAAACTTTAAATATAATTATCAGGGAATAGAAACTTGTAAAGCAGCGATCTTAGTTTCGGGTGGACCAAACGCATGTAATTATGGTTGTGTTTACCAATATGATTGTGTGCGAGCTTGTAAATTTGATGCAATGCACATTGATGATAATGGAATGATAATTGTTAATAATGATAATTGTACAGGTTGTGGAGCATGTGCAATTGCCTGTCCAAGAGATCTTATTGAAATGGTCTCAATAAAAAAACGTGTTCATATTCTTTGCGCTTCACACGATAAAGGTGCTGTTTCGCGGAAAGCTTGTGGAAATAATACTGCTTGTATTGCCTGTACACTGTGTGTAAAGAAATGTCCGGTGGATGCAATAACAATGGATAACAATTTAGCAATAATAGATTACGATAAGTGTATTGTTTGCGGAATGTGTGCTGATGTTTGCCCAACTGCCGCCATTTTTGATCCATTAAAAGAAGTTCGTGCTCAGAAAAAAGCAGCTGCAAAAGCAAAGGCAGAAGCTATCAAAAAGAGACTTGAAGAGCAAAAAGCTAATGAGAATAAGGAAGAAAAATAATTTTTTATGATGAGCTTTTTTGAAGATCTAACTGAAAAGCGACTAAGAAAAAAAGGACAAAAGCTTCTAATTAGAAATGACTTTAAAAAAGCTCATTTACTTTTTCAAAAAGCTATACTCCTTAACAATTCAGTGGAAAACAAATTTAACCTTGCTGTAACCCTACTTTCTCTTTCCGAATATTCCAATGCAGAAAAATATCTAGAAAATATTTATGCTGAGTATCCGGAGAATGAGTTGAATTTGCTTGCATTAGCAGAATGTAGTATTATGCAAAAGAAATGGGATGAAGCAATTAAGTTTTATACAGAAGCAGTTAGTTTATTTCCAAATAAAAAAGCTTATAATCAGTATCTAGAAATCGCAAAGGATGTTGTTGCTCGAGAAAAATATGTAAAAGCAAAAGAATTATTCAATGATGCTACGGTGCAACTCCAACAAAAAAACGATAAAAAGGCTCTTAATATACTTATGCAAGCCCACGAATTTTTCCCACAAGATGCAACAATAATTAATAATATTGCTACGCTTTATATAATGCTGAAAGATTATAATAAAGCATACAATTTTGCCATGAAAGCTGTAGCATTAAAACCAGATGATCCTAGATTCCAAACTAATATAAAGATTACAAAAAGAAAACTTAGGAAAAAATGAGTACTTTTTCAAAAAGATAACATTCAAAATCTAGTATTGACAAAAGAAAAAGTATTTTAAAAGTTAGGAAAGTATAAAATGAAGACTCCGGGAGCTTTAATGAGAAGAACTTTCATATTATTTTTTTTAATATTTATCAGCCTTTTAAATGCAAATTACCTTATCGATGTATATCATAAAGATTATGGAGTGATAGACAGAACGGTATTGGTATTTGATACTAGACCAGACTACGAGATATTAAAACACGAATCGGACCTCCAGATAAATCTTTCAGGATGCCGAAAAGATGCATCATTACGGGAATCTAATATAACAAACAGTAAAGTGATAACAGGTTTAAATTATCTAGTTACAAAAGACAAGGTTAGCGTCTCGATAGGTATAAACACTTCACAATTGTTAATAACCGGTGAGATTTATAAAGTGGAAGGTATGGAGTTACAGGGAGATGTTTTCAAACTTGTGCTGGATATCTTTATTTCAACAGATCCTCAAACACTTTCTGAGCTTACAAGTTACGCACAATTTTATGAGAAAACAGGTGATGCAAAATTAGCTAAAGAGTATAATGATAAAGTTGTTGGACTTCATAATGAATTAAAATCTCAGCAGAAGATAACAGATACAGATCCTACGCAAGCTGTTACAAAAAAAGAATCGGTTAAAGTTGTTAATATTGTAAAATCTGATTTCCAAAATTTTGTTTCAAAACTTAATTTTAAACTTATTGGAATTATTCTAAGCGCTTTAATTCTGATGGTTATAGTAATATTTCTAATTATAAAATTATCCCGCAAGAAAACCTCTTCCTTTAAAACAGATAATGATAGCTTACGCCCTTCCGATGGTTTCGCTGATATTGAGTATTTGAAGGAATTAGCCAAAAATCTTGCTTCAAAAGATTGGGAAGTTGAAGAAATTGCTAAAGAATTAGAACTTCCTTTGGAAACAATTCAAAGGATTATTGCTCCTGACCTTGAACAAGAATTAGAACATATGTAATATTATTTATATAAAAAAGCCATCCGGAAATTTGCGGATGGCTTTTTTGTTTAATGCTATGATTAAGGAAAATAATTGACGCATTTCTTGTTACTTGAATATTCGAGTTTGACATTAATAAAAAATGGAGGATAACTTATGAATAAAATTCGTTTTATCTTAATTACAATTATTTTACTCATTTCTATCAATACACTTTGGGGCCAATCAGTAGCAAAATGGCATACATCTATGGGAGATTTTGAAGTTACACTACGCGAAGATCTAGTTCCAATCACTGTTGGAAATTTTGTAGATCTTACAAATTCCAATTTTTATGATAACCTGATCTTTCATCGTGTTATCAGCGATTTTATGATACAAGATGGTTGCCCTTTGGGAACAGGATATGGTAATCCCGGATATACAATTCCAGATGAATTTCATCCTGACTTAGATTATAATGAACCTTATGTACTTGGTATGGCAAATGCAGGTCCTAATACCGGTGGTTCCCAATATTTCATTACAGTAGAACCTACTCCTTGGCTAAATGGTGCTCATTCAATCTTTGGTCATGTAACTTTGGGCTCCGATATTGTAGAAAATATTAGCGAAGTTCCAACAAATGCCAACAACAAACCATTAACAGATGTAGTTATAGATAGCATTAGAATAATGACTCCGCAACTTGATAGTTACTTACCAATTGAAGATACACTTTATGTAAATGCTGGTGAAGCAATGGCATTTGCTTTGGTTTGTAGTGATGAAAACATTACTTATTCATGGTATATTAATGATGAACTACAAGCTGGAACAAGCTTTGTATTTAATTATACACCAACTGAAAATGGCTGGCATGAAGTAACGGGAGTTGTTTCCAATGAAAATTATGATCTGCCAAAAGTGTGGTGGGTAAATGTTACTGGCGGAACAGGAATAAATAACGATATCGTAAACAGCAAAGCCATTTTATATCAGAATATTCCAAATCCATTTAACCCAGAAACAAGCATAAAATTTAGTTTAGTACAATCTGGGCATTCTTTATTGGAAATTTACAACATAAAAGGACAACTTATAAAAACTCTTGTAAATAATGATCTCGTGGCAGGAGAGCACAGTTTTATTTGGAATGGAAAGAATGAAAAAGGTGATCAAGTTGCCTCGGGGATATATCTTTATAATTTAAGGACACAAGATATTTCCATACAGAAAAAAGCTATTTTACTTAAATAGGAATTAAAATGAGAATTGCCATAATTGGATTTGGTGCAGCTGCGATAGGTTTTATTGAAAAGATAAAAGACAGTAACAACGAAATTCATATTTTTGAAAAAAGCAAAGATATTTATTCTTCCAGTATTTCCGGAATTCGTGCGGATGGTAAACTTTTTGTCTCTAAAGAAATGGGTGGAGATATTGAAGTAGATCTGAAGTTGCAGGAAAAACTGGTTGAGTATTACATAAGTAAAACTGAGGATAGAAAATTTGAAACCGGAAGCTCTTTTACAAATAGAGAATTTTATAAACAATTTTATGCAAAGGGCTTCCAACCCATCTTATCTGAATTTTTTCATTTAGGGACAGATCAATTAAAACAGATTTTATATACGATATATGAAGATTTCAAAACACATAAGAACATACATTTCCATTTTAATGAAAACATAAAAGATCTAGAAGTATTGCCCGGAAAAGTTTTGCTGAATAAAGATGATGCGTTTGATAAGGTTGTGGTTGCAGTTGGCAGAAGTGGACATAAACTAATTAAGACAATCATCAATAAATTCCCGGATGTTGTAACCGATAACACAATGGTCGATATGGGAGTTCGTTTTGAGCTTCCAAACCATATTGTAGAAGAACTGAACAAAGAAATGTATGAATTCAAAGTTAAATACAAAAGTAAAACTGGATATATGGTTCGCACTTTCTGTAATAATCCAAGTGGATTTGTTGTAACAGAAAATTACGGAGATTTTGCAACCGTGAATGGCCACTCTAAACTTAAAGAAAAATCTAAGAATACAAACTTTGCGATTCTTACTTCTGTTAAACTCACACATCCGTTTAATGATCCTATAGGTTATGGCTCTCATATTGCAAAATTATTCAATCTTTTGGCAGGTGAGAGAAAAGTAATCTTACAAACTTATAAAAATTTTAAATCTTCTAAAAGAACAAAACATTTGTACCGCGTTGAGCCAACATTAGAAAAAGAAGATTTCATCCTTGGTGATATCAACCTGGCTTTCCCTCGCAGGATTGCCGAGAGCATAATAGATTTTATTGAGAACCTGAATGTGGTTGTTCCTGGAATTGCCAATGGTGACAACCTGCTTTACGCCCCGGAAATCAAATTTTATTCTAATAAACTTAGCAACGATAAATTTGATGATTTGAAATTTGTTGGTGATTGCTCAGGTGGCACGAGATCAATTATTTATGCAACTGCACATGGGTGGTTAATGGCAGAAAGACTTATGAATCAGTAACTTATTTGGAAGAACATCTTTTTTTTAGGAGGATAAATGAATAAATTATTCATTCCAATTCTACTATTTTTAGTGATTTCCTGCGTAATAAATATTGGTGATGTAAATCAACGTCATGGAGAGTTAAATAAAGAGTGTAAAAAACTACTGAAGAAAAATAAAGAAGTAGTCTTTGCTACAATGCAAAAATTAGAAATGGAAAATCCGGAAAGAGTTGTCGCAACCAGTGATTCAACAGAAACTGCATATTTTTATAAGCGTTACATTAAAAAACGAAAAAATAGATTTTATGATGAAGTTATTCTAGATTTCAAAAATGATGTTTTAGTAAAATTTAAAGTTGATCTAGTTCGTTAATAAATTAACCGTATAGGAAAACAATTATGAGTAAAATCTCACATGTAATCAAACGTAGTGGCGCCATCGTCACATTTAAAAAAGAAAGAATTTCCAATGCAATTTTTAGAGCCGCTGTGGCAGTTGGCGGACGTGATAAACAAGCAGCTGATAAATTAGCAGATGAAGTGGTTAACATCCTTAACAAAAATTATTCTGATGAGAAAAT
>JABIME010000328.1 GCA_018654125.1 Candidatus Cloacimonadota bacterium | reverse complement strand
TTAGGGAATCTTCCATCATGAGGAAGAAAAGTACGAAGAATTCTTGCAGGTATCCAGCCACCGGTTGCTATTCCTATTACAAGATCAATTTGAATTCCGCTACTTGTTATTTCTTCAGCAATTTGCTTAACCAGATCGTGCAACTGATCATAAGAATACCTTACTTTTTTTACTTCTTTCATAATTATCCCCCTAGTTTTTCTTTTACTTCCCAATACGTGAAACCTTTACGCGTCAAGTAGTTTAATATTTTCTCATCTCTCTTATTTTTTTCAAGGTTGGAATATCTACGTTCTGCATTCTGAATATTTTTCTCTAATATCTCATTAGCTATTTTATAGGTATATTTTTTTTGAATAGTATTTGATATTAAATTTTCATTTATCTTCTTTGCATATAGTTTGTTTTTTATCTCAATTCTGCTTTTAAAATTTCTAAGCAGATCTTCTGTAAGCAGTTCTGCAAATCTCGCGTCATTTATAAAATTTAGTGAAGTAGCTTTTTCAAGTAAAAGGGGTTGAAGCTCTTTCTTTAATAATATTTTGTTGGATAAAAAGTCTCTGCATTCACCTAATGAACGCTCACGATAAGCAAGATGATCAAGTAGTTTATTCCAAGATTGTTTTTTAATTTCCTCGAGAATTTTATCGGCATTTTCATCTGTTACTTCAAAAAGCTCGAGCTGCCCACTACAATAAAAATGGAGGATCTTATCTGGTAAGACCCCCCAATATTCGTCATTAGCCAAAACTATAGATGTAGTTTTAGTCCTCTTTATCGTTTTCAGTTTCATCTTCAGATGATTCTATTAGTCCTAAAGCTACTTTTACTTTTACTTCGATTTCATTAAGGATTTCTTCATTTTCTAGTAAGAAATCTTTAACTTTTTCAGATCCCTGCCCTATCTTGATCTCACCATATGAGAACCATGAACCACTTCTGTTCACAATATCGTGCTCTACAGCTATCTCTACCAAAAGATCAAAATGAGAGATTCCCTTTCCAAATACTATTGGAAATTCTACTTTTTTAAATGGAGGAGCAAATTTGTTTTTTACTATCTTAACACGTGTTTTATTTCCAATAATTTCTGCGCCTTGCCCAATTTGCTTAATAGACCCAATTCTACGCACTTCCATTCTTAATGAAGAGTAAAATTTTAAAGCAACTCCACCTGTTGTGGTTTCAGGATTCACATAAGCTGGAACACCTATTTTCATTCTAGTTTGATTAATAAATATTACCGATGTATTAGATTTGCTTATTATACCTGTAAGTTTACGAAGTGCTTGCGACATTAAACGAGCTTGTAAACCAACATGTGTGTCACCCATACTGCCTTCGATCTCAGCTCGTGGAACTAGTGCTGCAACAGAGTCGATCACAATGAGATCTATTGCATTACTGCGTACAAGCGTCTCTACAATTTCCAAAGCTTGCTCTCCACCATCAGGTTGAGAAAGTAGAAGATTTTCTGTATCAACTCCAATATTGCCAGCATAAACAGGATCAAGTGCATGTTCAACATCAATAAATGCTACAACGCCATCCTGTTTCTGAGATTCTGCAACACAATGCAAAGCAAGTGTAGTTTTACCGGAAGCCTCCGGACCATATATCTCTGTGATGCGTCCTCTGGGAATTCCACCGATACCTAGTGCAGCATCTAAATTAATCGCTCCTGTAGGAATGGCAGAGACTGTGGAATCTGGCTTATCTCCCATTCTCATTATTGTGCCTGCACCAAATTGTTTATCAAGTTGAGTGAGTGCTGTTTTTAATGCTGAATTTTTATCTTTCGCAGCCATAATTAACTCCTTGTTTAAAAATTAAAATTTATTACCTCAATATATCGTGGGCCAAGAGGTTTCAGTAAACCCTTATACAATACCACTTTCACAACTTTAAAGCTATTTATCTTTAACTCTGTAGTTAATATTTGTTTTATTGTGTTTTCTGGCAACCTTTTTTTTATTCTACCTAAGGTTATATGAAAACGCAACCTTCTGGAATCAATTTTATATCCCATTTGTCGTAATTTACTTTTAAGTCTTTTTGATATTTTCAAAATTAAGTTATCATTATTTTCCAAACGTAGCCAAATAATTTTTGGGTTCCTACCCGGTAGAATCTCTAATCTTGGATCTGTAAATAAGAGTGTTGAAAGTTCTGAAAAACTATTTTCAATAAATTCCGCAATTTCGGGAATATCTTCTTCTTTTGTCTCACCAATAAATTGGAAAGTAATGTGCAAATTTTCTTTAGGAACCCAATTCACACCAAATGGAGACGTTGATCGAAAGTTGCTAACTACTCCCGCAATATCCTCTCTGATATTTTCAGGAAGATCTAGTGCGATAAAAGTTCTCATTATCTTTTGTAGCCAATATCCATTAAGAATTTCTTTCGATTTGTAATATCGCTATCTAGCTCGATTCCTTTGGGAGATGAACCATCAATAACACCAAGAACACCTCTTCCCTGCTCAGTTTCAGCAATAATTACCTGCACCGGATTTGCAGTTGCACAAAATATGTTTACCACTTCTCTACATGCCTTAACCGATGGAAGAACATTGAGAGGAAATGTATCTTTTAGCACTATTAGGAACGTATGTCCTGCTCCAATTCTACGTAAGTTATCAGTTGCAATTCGCATAAGATCATCATCTGTGCCCTCTTTTCGAACAAGGCAAGGACCAGATGCCTCATTAAAAGCTAGCCCGAACTTTATACCAGGAACACTATTTACCATTGCTTCAAATAAGTCTTCAACTGTTTTTATGAAATGTGACATTCCAAAGATAATATTGCAATCTTCGGGGGTGTTGATCTTTTCTAATACAAGTTCCATTTTCTTCTCCAAGATTTGAATTGGTTGCAATATGATTTTCGTAGATTTTACAGTAAAGAGTTTTCTTTGAAAATTTGGACAAAAAAAAAGACCGTTACCGGTCTTTCTTAAAAAATTTATTGGTTTTAAATAACCTTTTTTACTTTGTTACCCTTTAAACAAGAGGTACATATTTTAACGGACTTAACCTTTCCGTCAATCTCCGCTTTAATTTTATGGAGATTAGGATAAAATTTCCTCTTCGTAGCGTTCATAGCGTGACTTCTATGATTACCAACTTGTGCTCCCTTTCCACAGATATCACAAACTTTTGACATAATAACACCTTCCTAATCCTTTATTTTTCATTAGATTGAACTAAAAAAAAATACAGACCTTATCTGGCAAGAAATTAATTTATTTTATCAAGATAGAAAGTTATTATGCAGTAATAATATTTATCTGTTGTCATATATTATGAAACTAATAAATTTTGGAATTAATTATGAATGATAATAAATTTGAATTGCTTTTACAAAATGAAAGCAAAAGACTATATAATTATCTTTTGAAGATCCTCCGTAACAAAGAGGATGCTGAAGATATACTTCAAGAAACATTTATTGCATTTCACAAAAAGATGAATTCAGT
>JABIME010000327.1 GCA_018654125.1 Candidatus Cloacimonadota bacterium | reverse complement strand
TCACCAACATGATATTCCACATATGAGAATCTGCTACCGTAAAGAGCTCTAAGGTTGTGTAAAGCATCTTCTGCACTTGGACAATTGGAGCACCATTGACCCGTAAAAAGCTCAACAATGACATTTCTCATATCAGCTTGATTACCATAAAATTGGAAAGAATCTTCAGTTTCAATTAATACATCAGTAATTAATGTATCCATAAATGTTGTTTCTGAATCAGGATCTGTTACCAATAATTGCCATTCAATTTCAAGGCCATTTGTATCTATTAATGTAGTCTCAAAATTCAGAAGTGAGTTTACAGCATAGAAAGATTCATAAAAATTTTCTACATCAGCTTTCATTAACCCATTATTACTATAATCATCATGAAAATATTCCATAATACTAGAAACATCTTCTGCTGGAAGTATAGTTTCAACTGAATTAGTAAATGTTGTAAAAAAATCTATAATGTAATTTTCATTATTACTTGTTGGCTCAAGGTTATGTTCAAACCTATCGCAAGCAAAAAGTATTAGAATTAGGCTAATTATGATCAGAAATTTCTTCATTTTATTTAACCTTCTACTTTTTTGGGACTAGTGTGATATAAGTTGGTAAACCGAGAACCTCAAAATGTTTTAATATCTCTTTTGTTGGAGAGGCTTTTAGGTTTTCTGCTTTATATTTAACCAAAATATAATCATCAAATTCTTTAATGACTTGCTCATCTTTAAATGTTGAAGCATCCATTGCCAGGCAGTTTTTACACCATGTTGCCCAGAAATCAATAAATACAGGTTTACCTGTTTTCTTTGCTTCAATTAAACCTTCGGTTATCGAGTGTTTCCAAGGAAGTTCAGAAGTCTCGTGTGTATAATCAGCTACATCAACAGGCATATTACTTTTGAAAATCTTCACACCTGTGTAGATATAGAAAATTGCAATTACTAGAATAATAACACCAAAAATTATTTTTACCCACTTCATCCAATTACCTGGTTTAGGAAGGAATGAGAGTCCGGCTCCAGCAAATGGCCATGGGATTGCCATTCCAACACCTAACAGGAATGGAAGTAATAATCCGGCAGGATTCCCAGCTGTATATAACGAAGTTGAATAGATGATGACAGAGATAAGAACAGGGGCAACACATGCACCAGCTAAAACAGCAGCTATAACTCCAAGAATGAATACAGTTATGAATTTACTTTTACTCTTACCGCCAACTTTACCACTTTGAAATTTAGAGAAATCAATTGGAATAATATCGAACATCGCTAAAGATAGAATAATGAAAACAGCCGCGATAATTAGGTTAAACCAAGGAGATGAGTTTATGGTTCCAAATTGAGAACCGGTTAGAACCACCACCACGCCTAATACTCCATAAGCTAATGCCATTCCTAAACCATAAATACCACCAATAAGAAAGCCTTTGCCTTTAGATTCCGATTGTGTTCCAGCACCTAAAACTGCTATTGTTATTGGCATCATTGGAAGAACACAAGGAGTTAGATTAAGTGCAATACCACCAATTAGTATCAATATGATAATCACCCAGATACTCATATCCGCAAATTTATTTGTGTTAAATGAACCGGCTTCTTTTGAGTTTGCTAAGAAAGCAGAAAAATCTTTACTATTCTGGTATCCGGCTTCTTTACCGGAAATTTCAAAATCCTCAAGCATTACTAAAAGTTCTTCGATGCTGTCTGAACCAGTAATTTCTGAGTTTGAATCTTCGGTTTCTTCTGATTTTGCAATATTATCACCTGATACTAAAGATATGTTTAATTCGATCTCTTCAGGCATAAAACATGTTCCACCTTCATCACAGAATTGGTAACCTGCATAAATGGTTACAGAAGTTTCTTTGCTAATATTATCTTGTGCTACAAAATTTTTAGTAAGAGAAACAACACCATGAAATTCAATAGTGCCATCTTCCATTTTTTCACCTTTAGGATAGACAGTTGATTCAAATGTTATTCCTTCAACTTCATCAACTTCAACAAAAAACATATCTTCCTGTAAGGTTTGATGAAATCCATCCGGTATATTATATGTTACTTTAATTTGATTTCCTTCAATCTTTGCTGAAATCACTTCTTGCGGGTCTGGTAATTGAGCCGTAAGAGAAGTAAATAATATCACTATTAATAAAGTGATCCACGAAATTTTTTTCATTAATCCTCCGATATTTTATATTTATTTAATACTATTAAGTAAATGCAATTTGCATTCCTAAAGTTTAATGTTTTCTTTGTCTAAAAACTTATCAACAGTGATCGCGTCATTCCAATATTTATAGAATGTTGTGATGAGGGTTTCTGCGAGATCTGAATGCTTAATTACCATATATGTAAGGTTTTGCTCTGGATTTACCTGATTAATCATTGAGAACATTACTGTATGGTCATCGAAAACATGTAATTTAATTGGAAGGTGATAAGCTACTTTAATTTGCTCACCTTGATCCTCAAAATTCTTCATTCTTTTTGCAAAGTGTACAATGTTATCTGTCTCTACCTCAAATATTGATTTGAATATAACACCAGACTTCATACTTTCTGACTGCTCTTCATGAATATCGAGATCTTTAGACATTGCGTATGGAGATTTGCAAAGTGAAAGCACAACTTCTTTAGATTCTAGCTCTAAAGTATGGTGTTTTTTTATAATACTCGCAGGAGTTCCATAAACTTCTATAAATTCAAGCGGAGAAGAATTATCGCTATTAGATTGATAAATAGGTGATAGAAGATCTGGAAGTGAATTTAGTGTTTTTAGCTTATTGTTTTGTTCGCTTATAAGTTTCTCAAAAGCGATCTCTGGTGCAGCGGCTTGGAATTTTCTGATCTTACCTAATTTTTCGATGCATAATCCTTTACCTATCAAGCTCTCTAAAACAGAATATATTCTAGATCTGTTCACGTTGCAACATTGAGATATCTCAGTAGCTGTAAAAGTGTGTTTCCGGAGTAAACAACTATAAACCTTTGCTTCATTTTCAGTAAGTCCAACTTCCATCAACTCAACTAGATGTTCTGTCATTTATTCTCCTTAAATATACTGTTGCAACTTGTGGGGCAACAAAACATATCGGGATGAGTTGTCAAATATTAATAACAAAAAAAACGCCCTGATTAATCAGGGCGTTTTGTATTACACTATTATAGATTGTGTAACTATTTCATAAGGATCATTTTTTTTGTAGAAGAGTAATTACCAGACTTCATTTTGTAGAAGTAAACTCCACTTGAAACAGATTTGCTATTATTATCAGTTCCATTCCACGTTGCAGTAAACTGTCCTGTCTCTTTTGTGCCATTTACAAGAGTTCTTACAAGTTGTCCCTTAATATTGTAAACTTCTAAAGTAACATTACCAGCTTCTTTAACTGAGTAAGCGATATTTGTTGTTGGGTTAAATGGATTTGGATAATTGTTTTGAAGCTCTGTTGCAAAGATAGGTAGATCATTAGTTCCTGTTATAGCTGTTAATTCGAAACCTAAATAAGTAAGTTCACCTGTTGTAACAGTTTCATCAAGTGTTGCTACTTCATAACCGTCTGCTTCACATGTGAATGTATAATCTCCACTTAATATATCAAAAGAAAATTGACCATCTTCATCTACCATTGTTGCAATATTGCTAACAGTAATCACAGCATCTGAAATTGGAGCACCTGTAGCATCTGTAACAAGTCCTGCAACCATTCCGATATCAGTAGAACTTGCCATGAAAGTTACAACACCATCGGTTACTTGATGTCCACCATCACCAAAGCTATCTAGCATATAAATGATCCACTCACCATTCATTGCTTCACCATTGAAGCCAGTGGCATCGAGCTCTAATTGTGTAGGTGTTGTACCTGCAGAAGCATAAAGTTCAACATCAGTTCCAGTTGGTGATGTAGCTCGGAAAGTTCCTTCAGAAGCATAATCAACACTTTCCCACATTACAGAAAAATGAACATTAGAAATTTCATCTGTTTCTGTAACATCGATAGATGTCCAGCCTAGATCTGTATAAGAATTTGCATATTGGTTAGGATTATTAGGATATAATCCCTGAGCAGGACTATCTTCTAAATCATAATCATAGCTCAGAAGGTTAGGATTTAACGCTGTAACAACAAATACATCATCAACAGTTTCGTCAGATCCATCATCACCTGTAACAGTGATTTCTGTTGATCCGAGTTCAGAACCGATAATAATTGTAATAACGTCATCTTCTAAAACAGCACTGGCAACATTTGGGTTGCTATTGTCTGAAATTGAAACAGTGACAGGATTTCCACTTGGTGATGCAAACATATCGGTAACATCGATATTATTAAATCCCCAGAAATTATTTTCTACATCTGCAATTGGGGCAACTACACCCATATGATTGAAAGATTCAATTGCATCTGGTACCATATTTTGAGCTGGAAGATAATCATTATCACCATACATAAAAATATTATATGCTCCAATAACTCCGAAAAATGGAACATAACCATTCCCGAAATCATTATAATAACCATAAACTTCTGTCGCATATGGCATTGTTACGCCAATTTCAGTCCAATCATAAGTTGCGATGTAATAAACATCATCGGGATTTTGTGTGTTCCACCATGCTTCCATAAACGGCGCCGCCGCTGTGCAGCCCGGTCACCAACTTTCTCCCCAGAATATTACTACAGCCTTTCCAGCAGCAGTTAACTCATGTATTGAGTGCTCTTCACCATTACTATCTGTCCATGAATAGTCATCAGTAATTGGTTCTCCAACTTGCCATACTGCAAACAATGACATTGTAAGCAATAGAATAACCAAAACAATAATGTGTTTTTTCATCTTTCTCTCCTTTTAGTTTACATCTTTATTTAACTCTCCAGATACATTGTTGTATCATTAGAGGCAACAGAATATATTTTGAAATTCTGTCAAATGTTAATTCAATAATTTTCTCTACAAATTATAACGAAAAATGATTACCACACTTAAAGCCATCAGCTGCACTGCTCATAATTCCACCAGCATAACCAGAGCCCTCACCAACTGGATAGAGATTTAATATCCCATTAGCATGGAACGTATCACGGTCCCTAAGTATTCGAACAGGTGAGGATGTTCTAGTTTCAGGTGCAAGTAATAGACCATTAGCTATAAATCCGGGAGCTCTTTTATCAAATTTGGTTAAACCAAATTTAATTGCTTCTGTAATTTTAGATGGGAAAATAGTATTAAGATCGTGGTGGAAAATTCCCGGTTGAAAGCTGGTTTTCGTAAATGTGTTCGAAGTAGAATTATTCATGAAATTAAAAGCATTTTGAGATGGAGCAAGATATGGTCTATCGCTACTAAAACACTTTTTCTCTATTTGTTGTTGAAACATCATTCCGGCTAAAAGGTCTTCACCAAAATCACTATTATTAACGGTTGCAACGATTGCACTATTTGCGAATCTATTGTTTCTATCTTTAAAGCTCATCCCATTAAGAACAAGACTGTCTTTCTGGGAAGATCCTGCTACAATAAATCCTCCAGGGCACATACAAAAGCTATAAATCCCTTTTTCTTTATATTTAGTTGTGAGACGATAAGTTGCCGGACCAGTGAGCGAGAGATCTGTTTTTTCACCATAGAATGAATTATTAATAAATTTCTGGGAATGCTCAATTCTAAATCCAACTGCGAATGATTTACTTTCCATTTTGATTTTATCTTTAAGCATTAAGAAGGTGTCTCTTGCTGAATTCCCAATAGCTAAGACAATAATTTCAGGAAAATACTTTTCTTTATTTATAGTAACGGAACTAACTGCATTATCCTTAATATCAATATTTTCCAGCTTGCTGTTCCAAAAAAACTTACAGCCTTTCTCAATAAGAAATTCTCGCAAATTCTTAATGATATCTCTAAGTCCGTCGGTTCCAAGGTGAGGAAGAGAATCGTATCTTATTGATGCATCTGCACCAAACTTGATAAGGTAATCAACTACTTTATTAGTATAAAAATCTCTGGTTCTGGAAGTGAGTTTTCCATCAGAAAATGTTCCAGCTCCACCCTCCCCAAATTGTACATTACTGTTTTCATCAAAAATTCCATTATTCCAGAAATCTTCTACTTTTTTTGCTCGAAGATCTATTGTCTCTCCTCTATCAAAAATATATGGTTTAAAGCCATTTTCAACGAGTGAAAGTGCTGCAAAGAGTCCTGCAGGCCCAGCTCCAATAATAAATGGATTTAAGTTTGAAAGTTTTATTATATCTTTGATATAAGATTGTGGCTCGGAATATTCTTGTAGTTCAGCATCTAATTTTAAATTAAGATCAATATCGGCAATTAGCGTTAAATTATACTTCAGGAAGTTTTTCTTGCGAGCATCAATTGAACGACGTAAAATTTTAATATTATTTATTTTGTTTGCAGAGATCTTTAATTTATTAGAGATTGCTTTATTCAAATTAACATCTCTTGCAACCGGAACTAAAATATTTCTAATCAGATACACACAACCTCCATGAAATCTTTAGAGAAATCTAAACTTCTTGACTAATATTCTTGTCAAGTGAATCAAATGAATTAGGGTGTAAATATGATTAAAGCAGTATTCACAGATCTAGATAAAACTTTGCTCAAAGACAACGGGACATTTTCTGAAGCAAATTTGAAAGCAATGAAAATGCTTAAAAATAAGAACATCATACTTGTAATTGCCACTGGAAGGAATATTCTATCGGCAAAAAAAGTACTGACAAATGAACATAATTTTGATTATTTGATGTTTTCATCGGGAGCTGGTTTTTTAAATTGGCAAACTAAAGATATAATTTATGAAAATCATATTAACAAAAAAGATACAAAGAGAGCAATTGATGTTTTAGTAAGAAATAATGTGGATTTCATGGTTCATGATATAATCCCTGAGAATCACAAGTTTCATTATTGGGTATATCACTCTTTACCAGATTTTAAACGAAGAATTAAACTTTATGAAGAATTTGCTCAACCTCTAAAACTGAATAATTCTCCAAACAAAGCAACTCAATTGCTGGCTGTACTAAAACAAGATGAAAAAGATAAATTCAATTTTATAAAAAGTGAACTTGGGTTTTTAAAAGTTATTCGAGCCACATCGCCTCTAGATAACAGATCTATATGGCTGGAAGTATTTCCAAAAAATATTTCTAAAGGCCATTCTGCAGAGTGGTTGTGTAATAAACATAGAATTGAAAGGACTGAAACTGTAGGGATTGGTAATGATTTTAATGATGAAGATCTTTTGGAGATAACACATAAGAGTTTTGTTGTTGCTAATGCTCCTAAAACTTTAAAACAAAAATATGTAATTGTATCTTCAAATGAAGAAGATGGATTTGCCGAAGTTGTTAATAAACTAATGAAGTAGTCTAAGATTCATTAAAATTGGATAAAAAAATGGTGGCAGGACCCAGACTTGAACTGGGGACACAAGGCTTTTCAGGCCTCTGCTCTACCAACTGAGCTATCCCGCCACGCAAAGTGGACTCAACAAAAAATCGGGTTTTTGTGTCAAATAAAAAATTCCCAATTGTTCAACAAAAATTTGCTGAATAGATTTTTATTTAATCTTTAATAATATTTTATCTTTTTCTATCTTATTTAAAAATGAGGCATTAATAGAGTTTTCAGCTAGTTGAATGATATCTTCCTTTGAAAGATCTAAAGCTCTTTGGATCTCAAAATAATTATCATTAAGATAACCACCAAAATAAGCTGGATCATCTGAATTTATTGTTACAAAAAGACTTTTTATTAGCATTTTTTTAAGAGGATGTTCATTTAGATCTTTAACAACTTTTAATTTTAAGTTAGAAAGTGGACATACCGTTAATGCCATTTTACGCTCTACTAAATCATTAACAACATTTACATCTTCTAAACATCTATTACCATGATCGATTCTATCTACTTGCAACAATTGTAAAGCCTCAGTAATGTACTCCGGAGGACCTTCCTCACCTGCATGAGCAACAATCAAGTATCCTTCCTTCTTAGCTTTTTTGAACACTCTTTCAAATTTAGATGGTGGATGTCCAACTTCTGAAGAATCAAGGCCAATAGCATCTATCCATTCCTTAAAGGGTGCAGCTTGTTCCAACGTTACAAAAGCAGCTTCTTCTGGAAGATGACGTAAGAATGACATTATTAGTTTTGAGGTTATTCCAAGTTTGGTTTCTGCATCTACCAAAGCTCTATGAATTCCTTTTACTACGGTTTCAAAAGAAATCCCGCGGTCGGTATGAGTTTGAGGGTCGAACATGATCTCAGTATGTATGATATTCTGCTCTTTAGCCTTGGTGAGATATGCCCAAGTCATATCATAAAAATCAATATCATTTATTAGTACATTACATCCTGCATAATAAATATCTAAGAATTCTTGAAGATTAGAAAAATTGTAAGCTTTCTTTAAATCTTCGATGCTGCAATAAT
>JABIME010000038.1 GCA_018654125.1 Candidatus Cloacimonadota bacterium | reverse complement strand
GTACCAGAAAAAGTGCTCACTAACTTCGATCTGGAAAAAATAGTTGATACAACCGATGAGTGGATAAGAACCAGAACAGGAATGTCTGAGAGACATATTGCTTCGAAAAATGAAGCAGCTTCCGATTTGGCATATAATGCTACATTAAAGGCAATTGAAGCAGCTAACATTAGAAACAAAGATATTGATATGATCATTGTTGCTACAATTTCTGGTGATCACCCATTCCCATCTACAGCTTGTATTATACAGCAGAAATTGGGTTTGAAGGGTTTTCCTGCTTTTGATGTTTCAGCTGGTTGCACAGGATGGATATATGCTTCTAATATTGCGAAACAATATATAGAAAATGGTGTTGCAGAGAATATTCTAGTAATCGGTGTTGAAATATTAACCAAGATCACTAATTGGAAAGATCGTGGGACTTGCATTCTATTTGGAGATGGAGCAGGAGCAACCATAATATCTCGTGCTGGAGAAAGGGATATTTCCAGATTTATAGATTCAGAGCTTTCTGCTGATGGTACACATTATGACCTTTTAATTCAACAGGCTGGTGGATCACGTATTCCTGCAAGTAATGAATCAGTTGGCGAGAATCTTCATACTGTTTATATGGAAGGCAATAAGATCTTCAAAAATGCAGTACGCTCCATGTATCACGCATGTGATGTCGTGCTAAAAAGAAATCATCTTGATGTTCATTCAATTGACTGGTTAATAACACATCAAGCTAATTTACGTATCATTCAGGCATTAGGTAAGAAATTAAAGATCGATGACAAAAAAGTAATTGTAAATATAGAAAAATATGCAAACACTTCCTCTGCTACAATTCCTATGGCTCTAGATGAGGCAATAAGGAATGGGAAGATCCAACATGGTGATCTGGTACTTCTCGCTTCTTTTGGAGCAGGATTAACATCTGGAAGCTTGCTACTTAGAATTTAGTAACTGAGGTAAATATGGGTAAAATTGCATTTATATTTCCTGGTCAGGGTTCTCAATACATTGGCATGGCTATGGATTTTATTGAAGGTAATGCAGAACTTGAAAATATTCTTAACGATTTTGATAAGAAAAACAATACTGATCTTTTTAAGATAATGTCCGATGGACCTGAAGGGAAACTTAAGGAAACAAAATTCACTCAACCGGCAATTCTATTCCATAGTATTGCTGCTATGAGAACTGTTCTTAATGAAATTAAAATTATACCGGATTATGTTGCAGGACATTCATTAGGAGAGTTTTCTGCACTTGTGGCAAATGGAGTTCTAACTTTAGAAGATGCAATGTATCTTGTTCATAAACGCGGTGAATTCATGATTAAAGCAAATGAAGGTAAACCATTTGCAATGGCAGCTATTATTGGTCCTTCACCTGAAGAGATAAAAGATATATGCGCGGAAGCTTCTAAGGTTGATGTTGTAATAGCAGCAAATTTCAATACACCAGTTCAGACGGTTATATCTGGCTCAAAAGCTGGAGTTGAAAAAGCTTGTGAGATTGCTAAAGAACGAAAAGCTAAAAGAGTAGTTCCACTAGTTGTGGGTGGACCTTTCCATTCACCTCTAATAATAAAAGCAGCAACTTGGCTAGCAGAAGAGATGAACAATATTAATTTTAAGAAGACTACAATTCCAGTAGTTTCCAATGTAAATGCAAAGCCAGTAATTGATACTGAAAATATTAAAATAAATCTTGCAAGGCAAGTTACTTCTTCGGTTCTCTGGGTAGATTCGATTAAGTTCATGATAGAAGATGGTGTTGATACATTTATAGAATTTGGACCCAAAAAAGTGCTTGCCGGAATGTTAAAGAAAATTGACAAGAATGTTAAAGTTATTAGTATCGACACAATTGAGACGTTTGAGTTAGTAAAAAGTAATTTGGAGACGTTATGAAACGTTTAGAAAACAAAGTTGCAATCATTACCGGAGCTGCTAGAGGTATTGGTTTTAGTATTGCTGAAAAATTATCTGAGCATGGAGCAACTTCTATTATCATTGACCTTAATAAAGAAGTTGTTGATGCTGCTGTTCAAAGAATTGACGATATGGGCAATCGAGCTATTGGCTTTTCTGCAGATGTAACAAATTCAGAAGAGATAGCTTCAATTTTCAAAGAGATCCATAAGGAATTCGGAAAAATTGATCTTCTCATAAATAACGCTGGAATAACCAAAGATGGTTTACTCATGAAGATGAAGGAATCAGATTGGGATGCAGTTATGAATGTAAATTTAAAGGGTACATTCATCTGTACTCAAAAAGTATGTAGGTATATGTTAAAGAAGCGTTCGGGTGTAATATTAAACATTGCATCTGTAATTGGTTTAATGGGAAATGCAGGACAAGCAAATTATGCAGCATCCAAAGGTGGCATAATTGCCTTAACCAAATCATCTGCAAAGGAATTTGCATCACGAGGCATTAGAGTAAATGCAATTGCCCCAGGTTTCATCCAAACCGAAATGACAGACAAATTACCTCAAGAAATTATTGACAGTTATTCAGCAGCAATCCCATTATCTCGAATGGGTACAGCAACAGATGTTGCAAATCTATGTGTATTCCTGGCTTCTGATGAAGCCGGTTATATAACAGGTCAAACCATCCAAGTTGATGGTGGCCTGATAATGTAGCAAAAATTAAGGAGGAAATAATGGACGTTAAAGCAAAAGTAATTGAACTTATCGTAGAAGAATTAGGTGTTGAAGCCAGTGAAGTAACAATAGAAGCAAGCTTTATTGAAGATCTTGGAGCAGATTCTCTTGATACTGTTGAACTTATAATGAAGTTTGAAGAAGAATTTGATATTGATATCGCTGATGAAGATGCAGAAAGTCTTACAACTGTTGGAAAAGCGATCGAATATCTTGAGAAAAAATTAAGTTAATCTATATTATTGGTGGAGTTATATATTTGTAGCTCCACCATATTAATATCTAAATTTTGAGGTAGATATGAATAAGCGAAGAATTGTTATTACCGGGATGGGTACGATTAACGCATTAGGACATAATGTTGACGAGACATGGAAGAATCTTCTAGCGGGAAAATCTGGTGTTGATCACATTACCAATTTTGAAATAACAGACGAATATACAAGCAGAATCGCCGGTGAAATAAAAAATTACGATCCCAAAAAATATTTCGAAAGAAAAAAATTAAAAAAAATGGATCCATATACTCAATATGCATTAATTGCTTCAAAAGAGGCAATTGAAGATTCAGGATTGAATAATGCCGATTTCAATCATGATAGAGCTGGAGTGAT
>JABIME010000326.1 GCA_018654125.1 Candidatus Cloacimonadota bacterium | reverse complement strand
TGCAGTTGAAAAACAGACTGCAATGGAAAAAGAGATAGGTCTTTCTTTTATCAAACTTAGAAAAAAGATGACTCCAGAAGAAGCCAAAATGTTTTTCCGACATGATCTAAAGACTAAAGAGAAACAACAAGAGCTCATGCGAGGAAGAAAAAAATGAAAAGAACGATCTTTGTATTGCTCTTAGCTGTCACTCTATTTAGCGGATGTGCAAAAAGAACATTTTATTTGAAAATTGCACCTCCCGAGAATAGAACGGAGATAAGATCAGAACGCCCAGGTATTAAATTCGTGTGGGTTGATGGACACTGGCAATGGAATAGGAAAAAAGAGAATTATGTGTGGATTCCTGGACACTGGATCAAGAAAAAAGAAGGAAAGATCTGGATTCATGGAGACTGGCATAGAACGCGACGCGGATGGGTTTGGGTAAAAAGCTACTGGAAATAATTCGGCTCGTAAATAGCCTAACAAATTTAAGGAGAATTAAAATGAAAAAATTAGCATTTGTAGTAATCGGAGTAGTAGCTGTAATAGGTTTGTTAACAGCTTTTGATGGAGACGGAAGAAACTTTAGAGATGGTGAGCACCACCGAATGAAAGATGGAAATCACCAAGAAAAAATGCATGATGGTTTTGATAAAATGTGTGAAGAATTAGAACTCACAGGTAAGCAGATCGAACAATTGGAAGATCTTAAGATCAACGGTAAAAAAGATATGATAGTTGCAAGTGCAGACCTGAAATTACTAGAAATCGATAAAAAAACTGCCATGAAAGATAAAGATTTCAAGCAAGCCAAAGCTGTTACAGAAGAGATCTTTAAAATTAAAGAACAGATGGCAATTAATAAAATTGAACATCAAGAAAAAAGGTGGAATATTCTAACATCGGAACAACAAGAAAAAGCAGAAGAGTTAATGAAAAAGCATCATTCTCCAAAGCACAAAAAACTAAAAAGAAAATAATCAAAACTAAATAGTTAAAGCCATTCGGTAACTTCCGAGTGGCTTTTTTTATACAAAATAATTTCCTTAATTATTATGTGATTGACAATTACACTTACTCATATCTTTTCACAAATATGAAAATAATAATAATCTTACTTCTTATCACATTACTGATCTTAAGTTTCAAAGTAGTTTTAGCTGAAGAAAAAACCGATGATTTGGATGATTATGAAATAGTAACTATTGATGAAAAAATACCAGGTTCTAGTTTTATACACTTTGTTCATTTTAAAAATAAAAGAACAGGTGAAATTATTAAGACAATAGATTTAATAGAAGATAATCCTTATAATCATCTACCCTATGAAATTGAATTTTATAATGAGAGAGGCAATAAAGTTTATAAAAACATAAACTTTGATGAATTCTTCACAGATAAGAGTGCATTTGTACCTGATTATATAAAAAATGTTAATAAAGTTGAAGCTTTTACCGCATCAGGTGTATCAACTGAAACAAAGAACTATGCAATTGTAATATATGATATTGGTACAGGTAGGGGTGAATATTCTACTGGTGGGAAAAGTAGCATTTTCATCTATAATTCTAAAGGTGATATTTTATTTAAATGTATTGATTTAATTGGAGAAGGTGGAAGACGTTGTATTACACCAGATGGGAAATATTTAGCTTATACGTATGGGCAAGCGTCAGAATACCTTACTGAATTACCAATGCTGAAAGAATCTGCTGGAGTAAAAGTTTATGATATTGGAAGTGGTGAAATAATATTAGATAGAAAACCTAAACAAGGATATATGCTTAGTGGTGTGTTTATGAGAGATAATGCATTTTTTATTGGTATAGAAAAATCTTCAATTTTTAGATATGAAATAATAAGATTAGATAAAAAAAGTATTTATATTTATGAAATTGAAAAAAATGAGATGAATAGACTTCAAAAGTTAACTAAGGACGGATTTCAATTTGGTATCAAAGATCTGCAAGATAAAAACTCGTATTTTCGTTCTATCGAAACAGATTTTGAAGTGGAGGATTTCTAACCTTGTTTAAGTTTAATCAATTAAAAAAAAGGTGGATCGTTGATAAAGATTAAAAGCATATTAATTCAGATTATCATTCTAGTTTTTTTTTGCCAGTTAAAAGCACAAATCCCACAAATGATCAATATTCCTTCTGGAAATTTTGCTATGGGATCAGATAGCTTAGGATTTGCAGAACATGAAGTTACCATTACTTATGATTTCGAAATGGGAAAGTATGAAACAACTACGTCTAAATATTGTGAAATGCTTAATTTTGCTTTAAGTCAAAATGAATTATTGATACTTCCTAATGAAAGTATTCTAAATCTCAATGGTGATCAGCAAGAACTACTGGATCTGGATAGTGGAAGTTGTCAGATTGAATTTGTAGATAATGCTTTTAATGTATTGGATGGTACAGAACAACTTCCGATTGTTGAAGTAACTTGGTTCGGAGCTGCTTTTTATTGTAATATGCTTAGTAGAATGAATGGGGGAAATGAGCTATATAACTTGCAAAATTGGGATTGCGCAACATATTCCGAAAGTGGGTTCAGACTTCCTACAGAAGCAGAATGGGAATATACAGCACGTTATAATGATGGTCGCATCTATCCGTGGGGAAATGAACCACCTGATTCAACTCGCGTGAATTGCTTTGATTTTGGAGTTGCAGGTTTAGCTGAAGTAGGAAGTTATTCACCATTAGGTGACAGCCAACTTGGGTTATGTGAAATGAACGGTAATGTATGGGAATGGTGTAATGACTGGTTTGGTGAATATTCTGATGAACCACAAATAGACCCAATAGGACCACAAACAGGAATTCGAAAAGTGATTCGGGGAGCAGGCTGGTTTAGCCCTACAGATCAACTTCCAGCTGCAAATCGATCCAGAAATTATCAGGATCACAGTTATTATGATTTTGGATTTCGAATCGTGAATTTTAGTATGCCATCATCAACGGAACCTGAACTTGAAAATAGTTATCAAAGTTTCATTTATCCAAATCCATGGATCATTAATTCTAATGTTGATATTAAATTTTCTTTAAGTTCAGGACCAATTAACAAAGTTGAGGTTTATACAATAAAAGGACAAAAGATCAGATCAATTGAAGCAGATGCAAATATTGCGAGTTGGGATGGAAAAGATAAAAGTGGAAAGAAAATAGCTTCTGGAATATATCTATGTAAAATATTTTCCAATTCCAAAAAAATAACCAGTAAAAAATTACTGGTTCTAAGATAATATTTCTTTTTATAATTATTTAGTTAATAGTTCTTTTACTTCTTTTAACTCATTCATTATTTTATTCTTAACTTCTTTTTTATTAACAGAAAAATCTAAGCTGATCTGTTCTTTATGCTGCTGATCTTCCTTCAACTTCTTTTTTGCACCATCAATTGTGAATCCTTGAGTGTGAAGCATATATTTAATCTTCTTTAATATTTCAATATCTTCGGGACTGTAGCGTCGATTGCGTCCAAATTTTTTCTTCGGATGCACCTGTGGAAATTCGGTTTCCCAATAACGCAAAACGTGCGCTTTTAGATCTAGCAAATTACCAACTTCCCCGATCGTATAATAATATTTTTTCATATTTCTTTTTGTAACTTCCTCTTTCTGCTTAACAACCACTTAATGATGGAATACACAAGAAGTATTCCTGCACCAACTACAAAGACAATAGGAAACCAGAAGAAATATTTTGTAAAGCAAGAATTATTTTCATAGATATAAAGAGAATTATTGATTGTGTCTTTTTCAAAAAGTTCTGTTGTTTTTAGGAACTCTCCGGTTGGAGATACAATCACAGAATATCCTGTATTTGCTGCTCTGTAAATCTGCGTTCGAGTTTCAATGGCGCGGAATTTGGTCATCGAAACATGCTGATATGTTCCTGCAGAACGATGAAACCATGCATCATTAGTTACGTTAACAATAAAATCAACATCATTCTTAGCCATCTCTGTTGTAAGTAATGGAAATGCAATTTCAAAACAGATCATTGGTGAAAATTTATAATCATTTATAGTATAATATTCAAGTTTTTCACCATATTCCCAGTTAGCTTGTCCCAGATGGATATTCCACAAAAACGGGAAATACTTTAGGAATGGAATACGTTCTCCAAAAGGAACCAGAATATTTTTGTAATATGGAACATAAACCTCTCTGTTTTTTCCAATAAGTGTTGCAGAGTTATAAAATCTGAATCTATTTGGATAATCTTCTCCTGCATAAATATAATGAGGAAATCCAGTAAAAATATTTGTTTCTAAATCTTGTGCAAGATCCAATATCCATTTTCGATATTTCACGTTCCTTAATAGATAAACAGGTGTAGCTGATTCCGGCCAAATGATTAGATCAGTGGTTTCTTCTGCAGCTTTAAAGCTAAAATTTTTATACAAAGTAAAAGTTGAGTCTTTATACAATTTTTCCCATTTTTTATCTTGTGGAATACTAACTTGAACAATTGATGCATTGAAATCGGTTTTAGTTAAATTTATTGTTTTCAGCCGAATTATGCCATAAGCTGACCACAAAATGATGATTACAGAGATGATTGTTATGTTACGTTTTAAATTGGTTTTTAACTCAAAAAGTAGAATATTTATAACCAAGATCAGCAAAGAGAGAAGAGCTAATCCTCCAATCTCGAGTGGCTGTAGAAATGGAAGATAATCCACTAATGAATATCCTAAATTGAACCATGGAAAACTAAATTCACCAAAATTCTGCAAATATTCAAAACTAATCCAGACCAAAATAAATGCTAAATATCCATATTTTAGGTTTTGCTGTTTTATAAAATAATAAGTTTGAAATACAATATAGAAATAAGCAGTGAAGAGAGCGAAGACTCCCAAATAACCTGGAAATGTAACTAATGATATCCAGTGCAAGCTTACAAGAGTGTAAGCAGATGCAAAAGCTGCAGCCGCAACTAGAATTTCTTTTTTCTTTCGCTGTTCTAAAAAGAAATATAATAATGGGATAAAAGCAAAAAATACGAGGGAGCCAAGATGAATTGGAAGCCTGCTTAATCCGAGTATTACTCCCGATAAAGCCGGATAGAGATGGATATTATTTTTTATAGAAAATAGTTTATTTTTCATTTAGCTTAGAATAAGTAATTTTCCCGATCCATATTTCGTTATTAGAGATCAATATCACACTATCTTTAATTGAAAAATCATTCCATTTATTTGCAGAAATCGCAAATTTACCTTCACTTTTAGTATGATAAATGAAGTGATCTTTTAAGATATATTGCTGCTGTTTTTCAATTTGGATATTGCCACTTACTTTATTTTGAAATCTACCCAAAACACCGAAGATCAGGGTAGAATGTTGCTTATCATCATAAACGGTTATTTCATTTTTACCTAAACTCATTTTAGTTGGAGTCTCAAATTGAAATTTTCCGAAAGCGTACCAGTTAGATCTATCAAGAGTTCGCGTGATAATTATCTCTTTTGAAGCATTATCAAAAATGTAATACGTTTCATCGATTGCAACTGTAAAAAGTGCAGGTTCAACAAAATCATTTAAGTTTATCTCAACTATGAGTTTCCCATCAATATCAAATTTTTTTATTTTTTTTTGGAAGCTATCGAGCGCTAAAAGATTACCGTCTGGTGCTAGTGTGATATCTGCTAATTTATTAAAACTTTGTGCATTAAAACCGAGTCCTCCAATTGTATTAATTTTATTTCCATTGCTATAAATATGAATTATATCAGCTTCATTTTCCCAAACAAAAGCGGTTTTATTTATTGCAGAATAAACGCATTTTTTAGGAACGAAATCGGTTTGGATCTTCTGTATTATTTCAAATTTTTCTGGTGTTCTATTTGCATTTATGTCGATAGTTGAGCAGTCATTTAAAAATAAAAAAAGCATAATAAGAAGCCCAATGCCACATCTAGTATTCATTATTAATAATCCCAATTATCTTGATCGGAAATTCGCAGATCTTTTAGTTTCCCCTGAATTGATGTTCTTCCCTGCCATGTATTAAATTCTAAAGAATATGCAATATCAACATTTGAACCTTTTTTTAGGAACGGCAGGTAGTCTCCCAAATTAAATCCGATAAGATCTAGTTCACAACCGTCTTTTATCACTTTTAATTTTAGATGATTCTTTCCTACGTTATATGGAAAGCCAACAACCATAACATTCTCCGTAACAAAAGTAGGACGCATATTTCCCGGACCAAATGGGGCAAATTTTTCTAACCATTCTAGCAGGTTATTATTAATCTCAAATAATTCCAAATTTGTATCAATGTTTAATGGTGGAATAAATTGATCTTCTGTTGTGTGCTCTTTAACGTATTTCTTCAATTCATTTTCCAATAGATCTACATATTCAACTAATATTTGCAATCCAGCAGCATATTTATGCCCGCCAAAAGTTTCCAGATATCCTTCTACAGAAACAAGCGCATCAAATAAATTAAATCCGGCAATACTTCTACCGGAACCGCTTCCTATTCCCTCTTTAAAAGTTATCATTATTGAAGGTCTGTAATATTTTTCTACAAGTTTAGATGCAACTATACCTATGACTCCTGGATGCCAATCATCAGAAGAAACAACAATGATCGGAGTCTCATCCATATTCTTATATTTTTTTTCTATAATATCACACGCTTCTTGGAATGTACGCTGATCTATTTGTTGCCTTAAAGAATTTTCCCTTTCAATTATTTGAGCCAGTTCATCACTTTCTTCTTCATCAACAGAAACCATGAGTTCAACAGCTCGCATTGCACTACCCATCCTACCTGCAGCATTTATCCGCGGTGCAATTCCAAATACAATATCAGCTGAATTCAGCTCTTTTTGGGAAAGCCCGGCAAGTTTTATAAGTGCGTTCAAACCAATATTATATTTCTTTACAAGTCTATCTAGTCCAAGACTGGCTATAATTCTATTTTCTCCCGTGAGTGGAACAATATCAGCAATAGTTCCCAGTGCAACAAGATCTATATATTTATCTATAAGTTCATCAGTATTTTTTTCTAATTGGGAATATACTGCAACCAAAAGTTTGTATGCAACTCCAACGCCTGCAAGCATATCATAAGGGTAACCACAATCTTTAATTTTAGGATTTATTATAGCAATTGCATTGGGTAATTCTTCTTTCGGATTGTGATGATCAGTAACAATAATATCCATTCCCAGATCATTTATTTGCTCAATTTCATCAATCGCATTTATCCCGCAATCTACACTGATTATTAATTCTGTTCCATTCTCTTTAAGAATATCAACTCCACTTAATGATAAACCATAACCATCTATCATTCTATGCGGAATATAGTATTCAATATTGGCTCCGACCTTTTTGAGCCCAAGATATAACAAAGCAGATGATGTTGTGCCATCTACATCGTAATCACCGTAAATTGTAATGAGTTCTTTTTTTTCGATTGCACTAATGATGCGTACTGTTGCCTTCTTCATATCCTTATAAAGAAATGGGTCGTGCATATTGCTAAGATCGGGGTGGAAGAATCTTTTTATTTCCTCTATATCTGTAATCTCTTTTTTTATGAGCATCTCTGCTATCATTTCTGGGCATTTTATGTTTTCGACGATGTTTTCTTTTTGTTGTTTCTGTTCCTCAGATAGGGGTTCAGATATTCTCCACCTTTTTTGCATATCTCTATCCTTATTATTTTTAAAAAATAAACGTCAAAGAAGATATTAAGCCGAATTCTGTAAATTGCCTAATAAGCAATCCAGTGTCTATTTCTCTAAACCGAATATTGCTATACCCGTCTGGGTTCATTACTGACCGGTTTTAGCTGCCCACCCGAGAATTTAACAAGCCGGGCCGGCTCTCATTCTCCTATTTGGCATTGCACCGGATAAGGCTTTCCTAGCTTCCCGATTCACACCGAGAACTGGTGGTCTCTTACACCGCCATTTCACCTTTTCCAAACATCAAATGATATCTGGTAGTTTATTTCTGTGGAGCTAGCTTTCTGTTACCAGAACTTCCCGTTAAGAAGTATCCTGCCCTGTAGTGTTCGGACTTTCCTCTCCGTGTTTCCACGCAGCAGACACTTTATCTTCTTTGACTATTCTAATTACTTTCTAAATGATCTACTAGAATTCTACCACAACTTTCACAATAAATTACAGAGTCACCTGCTTTTATGTCAATCTCAACTTGTGGTCTAATTGTATATCCGCATCCACTGCAGGCTTTATTATCGCTAAATACAACTGCTTTGCGGTTTTTATTCTTTATTAAATTTCCATACCTACGAATAAGGTCTCTTGGAAGTTCTATAGCCTTTTTATTTCTTTTACTTTTTAATTCTTCAATATCTTTTTGAACTTCCTGAATTTCTTTTTCAAGTTTTTCTTCGTTAGCTTTTAATTCGTCAGATGCTTTTCTCTGTGCCTCTTCGTTTTCTTCTAAACGCTCTCGAAGTTCAGATTCGATCTCCATCAAACCTATCAGTTCATCATCGATCCCAGAATTTTTCTTTTCTAAATGATTGATCTCGCTATTAAGTGCTTTATATTCTTTGTTAGTTTCAATGGTTAGAAGCTGATTTTTATATTTTGCAACTTTTGTGTTATTATCTGCAATATCGAGTTCTTTTAATTTTTGGTCTTTCTGGTTTTCATCAAGCTCACTTTTTGTAGTGTTAACTGTTTCGTCTGCATCTAATAGAGATTGCTTCAAACTATTCAATTGCTGGGGTAATTCTTCAGTAAGAATATTTTTTTTACCAATCACCGTATCATATTTTTGCATTTGAATTAATATCTCTAATTGTTTTTTCATGTAATCCCCTTAACTCTTTTTAAAACAAAAAAAGCATCTACCGGTTGGTAAATGCTTTTATCATTTATACTAAAATCTTTTTGATCTATTGTTTTAATCCACAGATACTTCACTTTCTCTATACCCACTAATTATTTTTATTAACAAAAGATATTTGGTGCTATATTCTGTCAACTTCATTTATCTCCAAACCAGAATCAGTTGCTGATATTTCTACGTTATTCTTCTCAGTTGAAATTTCTAATATGTCTTTTAATATTCTTATATTAGAATTTGGAAATAATTCCCCTTTTATAATGATCTTTGGTGAGTTCATGTTATGTGATCTTTCTAATTCATTATTAAATTCAGATTGTAATTCTTTTAACTTATCAATCTGTGAAGAGATTAAGAGTTCATCTATCTCCTCAGAATTTCTTGCCTGTGCTAACTTACTGCTGGTAGTACGAATCTGTTCTTTTGTAAATGGAGCTATAGCAATTTCTACTTCTGTTAGAATATTAAGCGGGCTTCCAACAGTAAATACTTCTAGTCCTTCTCCACCTTGAATAACACCTCCAGAAATTGAGCTGTTCTCCGTTGCCTCAATGCCTCCATTTGCATACATTAAGCAGTTTCTGGCATTATGGTGGATCGTTATATTCCCAGAAGCATAAATATCAGAATTCTCTGCATAATCTAATATCACATCTCCATGAACAATAATTCCACCCTGCTTACAACCACGAACATTCCCTTTTACCCAAAGGTCACCAAAAATTTCTAGGTTGGAATTTGAAATAACTCCTTCGATAGTTGTGCTTCCGTAAATCTTCTTGTTTGTATCATGAATATCCTGAGATATGAAAGTAGATCTAATAAATAATTTATTCTCATGATTTAAATATGGATATCCGGCTTCAGTAGCCAAGATCTGATTTGTTTCTGCAGAGAAATGAACATTATTTCCCATTATATCATCCACATTCACTTGATGATCATTGTCTGTTGAGACCACATTTCCAAAAATATCAGCATCACCACTTTGTATCTCACTTGCAGAAACATCGGCAATTGCTTGATCTTTCTCAACCTTTTCAAACTGAGATAAATCATCCATTTCATATTGTTGATCTGGATTTATACAAGATTCAATATCAAAATTATATTTTATTCCTGCTTCAGATTTTGTTACATTTGCCAAAGCAATAAGAAAAGGTTCACCAATTTCTTTTGTAATTTCATTTTTAGCATTATAATCAATTGCCTCTTCCAATCCATTTTTTACTCCCACAGAAGAGAGAAGGTTAGAGATCTCTTTTTCATCTATCATATTGCCATTGTCTTGTATTGTGAGATAAGCTGAAAGATCATCTTTTGAAATTGT
>JABIME010000325.1 GCA_018654125.1 Candidatus Cloacimonadota bacterium | reverse complement strand
TGTTAGTGGTGGTAGCGGGAAAACTCCCGTAACAATTTTTCTGGCAAAACATCTGCAAAAACAAGGCAAAAAAGTTGCAGTTTCACATCGTGGATATAAAGGTAAATTTGAAAAAGAAAACAAACTCATCTCTGATGAAAACGAAGTATTCAAATTTGCTAAAAATGCAGGAGATGAAACGTTCCTTTTAGCAAATAAACTTACTGGAATTCCTGTGATAGCAGGTAGAGATCGCAAGAGATCAATTCAGATTCTGGAAGAAAAATATCCTGATCTGGAATATATTATTCTCGACGATTCGTTCCAGCACCTTAAAGTTCAGCATGATTATGATTTTGTTATTTTTAATGCAATAGGTGGAATTGGTAATGGATTTGTTTTACCTTCTGGAATTTTACGTGAACCGCTTTCTGCCCTTAAATATACTGATTATATTGTTTTCAATGGAAAGGGAAAAATCCCTGATAAAATTCAAAAATACGATAAGCCAATATTAAAAGGTTATTACCAGATCAAACGATTTTCCGACATTAATGAGAAAGAAGTAAAACCAGAAGGAAAATTAGCTCTGCTTTCTGGGATAGGATTACCTGCATCGTTTGAAAATACTATTCACAAAGCAGGATTACATTTTGAGAAACATTTTTATTTTCCAGATCATTATGATTTTAAGAACAATGATATCATTAAACAAATTTCTGCAGATGTTATGCTTGAACAAATTGATTTCCTGCTAACAACGGAAAAGGATTTTGCCAAATTACAATTTATTGAACATGATCTTCCGCTTATAATAGTGGAAGTGGAGTTTGTATTAGAAAATATTAAAGAATTTGAATTGTAGGGACGATTATCCTTAATCGTCCGATGATGCGGTCAATTCGTGGAATTGACCCTACAGGAATTATGAATAAGAAAGAATTACCAAAACGTAAAAGCATCCACTTAAACAATTTTAATTACAAAGGTAATTCCTTTGTATATTTTGTGACAATCTGTACATTTAAGAAGAACAATCATTTTGAAATTGATGGGCTAGCGAAATTAATTGCAGAAGATTTAATCTACAGAAAAGATGTTTTAAAACAAATTGATCTGATTTGTTATTGTATAATGCCAAATCATCTACATCTATTAATGAATTTATCTGAAAGTTATGAGAAAGACTTGTTGAACTGGGTAAAGACATTTAAACGATATACATCTAAAATCATTAAAGAAAAACATGAAATTGATAACCTGTGGCAAAGAGGTTTTTACGAACATGTTTTGCGAAACAATGAATCGATTATAGAAAAAGCGAATTATATTATGGAGAATCCAATTAGGAAAGAAATAGTTAAGGAAGTAGGTGATTATCCATACTCACAAATATTTTACGAACCACTGTAGGGAGGATTATCCTTAATCGTCCGTCAGTAACAATGAATAAATTAATGAGTAATTATTCGGTCAATTCGAGGAATTGACCCTACATATACAGCAATACCATACCAACAACCATTATCGCTAAGGCAATTTTCTGTTTAATATTGAACTGTTTTTTCCAGATGAAAACATCAGAGAAGATTCCTAACACAACTACAGAAGCAGCAAACATAGGGTAAACCATAGTTGCTGGTATCTCCTGTAAAGCATCTAGAAAATATTTGGTTGTAAGTCGGTTTGGAATTCCAAGTATCATCCCTAAACAAAATGATTTCAAATGAAAAGGTGTTTTCTTGAATAAGATGACGAGGAAATTAAAGATCAATGCTGAACCAAAAATGTAGATCATAAAAGGTCTGGTAGAATCTAAACCATAATGCTCATAAAACTTCATAATTGAATCAATAACACCAGTAAACAGAAAGAGTAATCCCAGCCAGAGAATGCTGTGAAATGATTTTGTATCAGTTAGAAATGCAAACGCTACTAAAACTAAAATAATTCCTGTAATATTTAGTAATAATAAGGGCTCATCAAATACAAAGAGAGCCATTACTATTGGAATCACAACAGAAAAACGCATTGCTCCCACACTTAAAGAGACTCCATTTTTGGTAATATTATGTTGATAAATTAAAAATGTTGTTAGGAAGAGAATGCCAGTAATTGATCCTATAATTATTTCAAAATTACCTGCCTGCGAAAGTGGACTCCCCCTGTCCAAAAAACTAAAGATCGTTGCAAGGAAGTAATTTCCCAGGAATATCTGCAGGATCTTAATGTTTGTATCTTTTTTGAAAAAAGGTAATAAATTGGCAATAATTACCGACATGATGATGCTGAGAAATAATGAGATCATTTAATTGCTGTCAATTCAGGGAATTGACACTACTTCTTTCCAAATAAACTAAATACAGGAACCAAAACTAGAGAAGCTATCATTCCAACACTTCCAGCTTGCGGTACCATTCTGGCTCCCCACACAACAAACAAGATCAAGCAAATTCCCAGACCACCAACAGAACCGGCAATCGCTCCGAAACGAGTTACTTTCTTATTGAAAATTCCCCAGATGAAAGGACCCAGAAAAACAGAGGCAATTGCTCCCCATGATATTGAGAGGATCGTAACGATAACAGCAGGTTTTAGAAAAGCTAATATCATAGACAGTAAAATAAAAAATATACTTCCAACTCTAACAAGTGAAGTAAGTTGCTTATCGTTTGCATTTTTATTAATAAATCCCTTATAAATATCTTTTGTAATTGATGTACTAGAAATGAGCACTAATGATGCAAGTGTAGACATAGAAGCTGCTAAAATGAGAAGTAAAATAACAACTGTAAGTACAGAAGGCACAACTGTTAAAAGCATTTCCGGCATTAAAGCATCAAAGATTGGTTTTCCGTTATTAAAAGCTGCAGGATTAGATTCAGGACTTAAAAAAACTCTGGTAAGTGCTCCAGTAAAATAGGCGATTCCTGCAACCAGAAGAGCAAAAATAGATGATGCGAACATTCCAATTTTTACAGATCTCTCATCTTTAATTGCATAAAATTTTTGTAATAATTGAGGCATAGCAAATGGTGCGATACTTGTTAACATGATCAGCGAGAGTAAGGGGATAATTCCGGGAGGTCCGACAGGTGCAGTTAATTTTGGATTTATTGCTTTTAGGGCTGTAATTATATTTGGTAATCCTCCACCTTTTTGAATGGTACTAACTAAAAGTATGACTACACCTACTGTCATTATCATACCAAATATTACATCGATCATTGCCATAGATTTATAACCACCAAGTACCAAATAAATTCCGGTGAAAATACCCATAAATAAAAGCACATAAGTATATGGCATATTAAAAGTAAATTCAAAAAGATAACTGAGTCCCATAAATACAGCAGCTGTGTAAGGGATGAAAAATATGAAGATCGCAGCTGAGGTGAAGATCTTCATAAATGGACTTTTATAACGTGCTTCTAAAAGTTCCGGCATTGTATGAACATTATAAGACGTAGCTTCCTGTTTAATTTTATTACCGAGTAGAAACCAAACACCAAATACACCGATTATTGTATTGCTAAGTGCAATCCATAAACCAGAAAGACCAAATGCCCAGCCGATCTTACCGGCAAATCCAATGAAAAGTACAGCTGAAAAATATGCTGTTCCATAAGAAAAAGCAGTCATCCATGGTCCAACTTTACCACCACCGAGTGCAAAGTCATCAAACGATTTTGTTTTACGTGAACCCTTAATTCCAACGGTAATAACCATTGCAGCATATAAAAAAACAGCAATATATCTTGCTATCATAGTTTAATTCTCCAGAGTTTTTATTTTATGCTTACCTCCGTCCTTCGATAAGCCTGTCCTGAGCGAAGTCGCAGGGCTCTGGAAGACACGAGCGGAGGTTATACGTTTTAACCAGAAATTGAATTTAGTGTATCTAAAAAATCTTTCCTTACGTCTTCTACATCTTCAAAAATGATGCGTGTGATGCAGGAAATTAATGGAATTGAAAGGTTGAACTTTGCCAGTTTATTAATTGTTTTAGCCATAGAAACACCTTCCACAACCATTCCAACTTCTTTTAAAGCGTCTTCTCGAGATAATCCTTGAGCTAACAATTTACCGAATTTTCTATTACGGCTATTCTCGGAGATACAAGTCGTAATAAGGTCACCAATTCCGGCAATGCTATATGCTGTTTTGTGATAAACACCCAAAAATTTCATGATCGTAACAAATTCATCTACTCCGTACGTCATTATAATTCCGAAGATATTTGTTTTGAAACCAAGTCCGTCAGCCATTCCCACAGCAATTGCGATGAGTCCTTTTAAAGCGGAAGCAAGTTCCACTCCTTTTATATCTCTACTGAATTCAAATTTTAAAAGATCGTTTTCTAGCTTGTTTTGTAGTTGGAACAAAAGTGCAACATCTCGTGCTGCAAGTATGGCTTTTGCGGGAATCCCTTCAGCAATTTCACGAGCAATTGTTGGTCCTGCTAAATTTGCAAATTGAACCTTTGGCAATTTACCCATTACAGTTTCCCAAACAGTTTTAAGAGTTGTATGTTCAACACCTTTAGAAGCGTTCAAAACAATGAATTCTTCAACTTTATGAGCAATAAATTCATCTGTGAGATCGTCTATAAAGCGGGATGGAATGGCAGTTACTACAATGTCATTTTTTTCGATCTTTCTAGAGAATTTATTCTCAATAATAATATTATCATTTAATTTGATGCCTGGCAGAAATTTAACTTCACGAGTTTTATTGATCTCTTGTGCTTCCTGCTCATTTATCGTCCATAAATATACTCTATTCCTTTGAGAAAAAACCATTGCTAAAGTAGTTCCCCAATTTCCGGAACCGATAACAATTATTTTACCAAGCTCTTCCATAACTTTACTCCAGATAAAATTTTATAAAAACCACTCTCAATTTAGCATTTTTATAGTAAAGATTTATTTGGAAGTGTGCTCGTGACTTGTATTTTTTAAACAAGCAATTTCATAATTCATCAATCTAAACATAGAACAGAATTGAAAATATTAAAATGGATTTGTTTAGGTTTTTGTGGAAGAGGAATTTCAAATGTACTCTCCGAACCCTTAACCATAGTTCTGATTCTTGCTTTCTGATTGTTTCCAAAATCAAATTCTATAGGAATATAGCTTATGAAACTTTCACTTACATTTTTCTGCTCAATAGTACAATTGGCATAATACTTTCCATCATCTTTTTTTACTATATCATAATCGAATTTAAATTTTGGAATTTCGTTACCGTATATCCACTGATCAAAAAACCAGTTCATATCTGTCTTCATGTGTTTTTCTACGATTAGTTTAAAATCCTCTGTAGTTGCAGTAGAATTATTATAAGTGATATAGTAATCCTTCATCATTGCTTTAAATTTAGATTCATCAAAAGTTTTAATATCTATCATTAAGTTGCGCAACATATGGAATACCCATGCCCCCTTGCCGTATATAAGATAGGAAGGTGCTCTGGAACCCAGCCATAGAGGGCAATCAGTTTTCTTTTTTCTTTGGTTATTTGAATGCTCATTTGTGATCTTTGCCTGCCATTTAGACAATAGTTCAAAATATTTTTTTGTATCATTCAATGAAGTTTGAATAAACCAGAAACTACTGAATTCAGCTAAGCCCTCAAACAACCAGAAGTCGTGATAATTTCTAATTCCAACTCCACATCCCCACCACTGATGAGCAACTTCATGTGCTCGTAAGTGAGCAAAATTCGTTTCATCAACATAGATATCTGAATAAACCTTATAATGTGCTTTTGTAATAAAATCATCAGCATAAAAATTAATTAAGCCTGGATATGCTTCACCAGATAGAAATCTTGGAATCTCAACGACAGTGAGTGTATCAAAATTGCATTTTCCGTAAATAGATTGATAAAATGCAAGGCTATTTGCTACATCTGCTTTAGCTTTTTTCAAGTTTTTATTTAGGTGAAGAGAGAGAGAAGGAATTGCTGGATTTTTGAATTCCTCATTTTTGAATTTACCCATGTTGAAAGGAGCGAAATTTACAGGATATTTTGTAAACCAATGTGCAGTTTTTACTTTTTTATGCTTTACCTCAGAGATCTTTTTCCCCACACTTACAAGATCATAGCTTGAAGGATAATGAAATGTTAGATCAAAGAAGTTATAATCATAGGATAAATACTGAGGATACCAATAATCATAACTATATATTTTTACGATATTGCCACCTCTATAAATTAAATCTCCATAATAATCAATTAAGATTTTGTAAGAATGATCTTTAGTAATTGTTTCAGGAAGTTCTATCCACAAGATGTTGCCTTCCTCTCCCTTATAAAAATTTAATAAATCTCCATTTAATGAAGTAATGGAATTAATTCTTAATTTATCGAACAAAAAAAGATTTAGCCATTTGCTTGAATTCTTTAAACCATGAAATTCTATTGAGCAAGTCGCAGAGAATTCCATTCTATTTGTAATATTAGCATCAATGATATATTTATCGACATAAATTTCATCTTTCTTCTCAAATGATAAATCACTATTGGATAGATAATCTTCGGTACGATGGAATTTGCATATTGATTTATGATAATGATCTAAGTGAGTACCTCTATCATAACGAACAGATAAAGTGACTTCTTCTGTTTGATTTGGATCGATCTCAAAGAAAAAATTATCCCTTTTAATAATGCCTTTACTTAAATGTGCATAAAAATATCCACCTTGCTCATTATTAAGTATAGCTCGAATAAGTGAAGTGTTATATGCATTATCTCTATGATCATATAAATATTTAATACAGGGGTCTATATTTGTTTGGAATTTATGTAGAATAGTCTCATGAGTAAAATCTAATTTATTAGAAAATTCTGCTAATGTACTGTCAGTAAAAACCAAGAATAATAAATCAAATGAATTATTATAGGATTCAGTTTGGAATTCAGAATAAAGTCTTTCTCTGCTGATTTTTGTTGGAGGAGTAATACTGACGGTTCCTTTGCCTTTGAAAACAGCTGCTATGGTTTTTTCATTTACTTGTGATAGTAAATATAGCTTACCACTTTGTAGATGAAAATTTGCAACATCTCTACTGAATGAAAAATCATCTACTACTGCTACTTTTTCGCTTAATGCTGAGAGTTCATTTAGATCTTTATAAATTTTTTGTACATCATTGGCCTTCAGTGTTGAAATCCCAATTAGAATAAATGCAGTAATTATTATGTTCAAATGCTTCATTTGTTGCTCTCCTAATTCATTGTTTGTGTGTGTAAGTGAAGAATGGTGGGTGATACGGGATTCGAACCAGCGACCTCTACGATGTCAACGTAGCACTCTAACCAACTGAGCTAATCACCCACTATAGTTTACAAAATTTATCTAATTTAATTCGTCAAGTATTGGAACAAACCCTAGATTTATTCAAATAAATCTATCTGTGCCTGAGTAGGCTTAACATTAAAATGCTTGTATGTTTTCATTGTTGCTTTTCTGCCCTGTGGTGTTCTATCTAAAAATCCCTGCTGTATAAGGTAAGGCTCATAAATTTCTTCTACGGTTCCAGCATCTTCCCCTAAGGCAACAGCCAAAGTTTTCAACCCAACAGGTCCACCATTGTAATTTTCTATTAATAACCTTAATAGGCGTTTATCCATATCATCTAATCCTGCAAAATCAACATCCAACATTTTAAGAGCTTTTATTGCAATATCTTTAGTTATAATCCCATCACCTTTTATTTGTGCGTAATCTCTCACGCGACGGAGAAGACGATTTGCTACTCGTGGGGTTCCTCTGCTACGGCGAGCCATCTCCTGTGTTCCTTCCTCATCCAATGGAATATTCATTAATCCGGCAGAACGTTTAATTATTTGTTTAATGCTTTTAACATCATAATAATCTAAACGTAAAACTAACCCAAATCTAGCTCGTAAAGGAGAAGTTAACAAGCCTGCTCGTGTGGTTGCACCTATCATTGTAAATGGTTCAATATCAATTGAAAGTGAACGTGCAGAAGGACCACTATCAATAATTATTTCCATCTCAAAATCCTCAATAGCTGGGTACATATATTCTTCTACAACATGATTTAGTCTGTGAATTTCATCGATAAAAAACACGTCATTTCTTTGTAGATTTGTTAATATTCCAGCTAGATCTGGTGCTTTTTCTAAAACAGGACCGGAACTAACTTTTACTTCCACACCAAGTTCATTTGATATAATATGAGCAAGCGTAGTTTTCCCAAGCCCCGGAGGACCGTAAAATAAAATATGATCGAGTGGTTCTTTACGCAATTTTGTTGCTTGTATGGAAATATCGAGGATCTCTTTGATTTTCTCTTGCCCTACAAATTCATTTAGAGATTTAGGACGCAGGGTACGATCAAAATCTTTTTCTTCCGGTATATTAGCTGGATCTATAATTCTTTCTAACATCTATTCCTCTTTTGCTTCGGTAATTTTTTGAGAGATCAATCCAATAAAATAGAAAATTACACCAATCCCAATGATTATAAATGATGATAATAAATGTGCACCATAAGAATATCTAAGAAAACCTAATATGATCTTGAATAAACCGGTTACAAATGCGATTATTCCAATCAATTTAACGTATTCGTAGGTTTGTGGCATGATTATCTCCCTATAAATATTCTTAACTTACCTATAGTTAGATAACTCGATTTAATGCAAGTGATTTTTTCTGATAATGGAATAATTAAGATTATTCTTTTATGGCAATAGTAGCCGGACTTTTTCTTCCAATAATCGGACCATCAATAACTTTGAATCCAGCATTCATCATATTCTTACGGACCTGTTTTGCACAACTGTAAGTACTAAGTTTTGCTCCAACTCTCATTTTACTATATATTTTTTGGAACAACTCTTTACTCCACATTTCTGGTTGCTTTTTGGGTGAGAACGGATCGAAAAAAACTCTATCAAATACATCATTAGGAAGATCATCAATTTTTTGTAATGCATCTCCTAACAAAACATGAATTCGGTTATTGTTGCTATCGGTAACATCTAAATTTTTTGCAATTTCCCTAAAGGGATCAAACTCAGTTTTTAATATGTTGGGAACTTCAATATTCTTCATTGCTTCAATTATTTTGATGTCATTTTCTAGAGCGGTTATCTGCAGGTTTGAGTGACCTTTGCAGGCAGCAGCAGAGTTGTAGCCCAGACCAAAACAGAAATCCAGAATTTGCATTCCATCTTCAATTCCCAAAGCTTTTACATGTTTTTCAAATGCCTCTTCAATAGCTCCTGAAATTGTATGATAATGTTCACCCGCAATATTGCTAAAAGCTGTAAATGAACCGTCTTGAGTTTTAACTAACTTCATTATTAATAATCTTACAGTACTAAACTTTTAAAATCTTCTGATAAGCTTGATATATCTCATCATTAAAACAAACAAAAATAATTCTTTTAATTTCGTGATGTTCTTTCAAATATTTTCTTACTTCTGTTACTGCTATTTTAGCGGCTCTATCTATTGGAAAACGATACACTCCACAGCTGATTGCTGGAAATGCAATTGACTTGATACTATTTTGTACAGCAAGATCCAATGAGTTTTTGTAACAACTAATAAGTAGTTCATCCTCTTTTGTCTTTCCGCCATGCCATACTGGTCCAACAGTGTGAATTATATATTTTGCAGGAAGCTCATAACCCTTTGTTATTTTTGCTTTTCCGGTTGCACATCCTCCCAGTTTTCTACATTCACGTAACAGCTCTTCACCAGCAGCATTATGAATTGCTCCATCTACTCCGCCACCACCTAGAAGCGAGGTGTTTGCAGCATTCACAATTGCATCAACTTCCAATTTTGTAATATCTCCCTTCATTACCTGAATATTTTCCATAAGTTTATGCTCAATCTTTTCTAGCGTAGAGATCGTATTTAATCCAAGTTTTGTGATCTTGTATTTTTGGTAGGAACTTCCTGGTTTATTTGGAAATTTATAGGCAATAAGCTTATAAGTTCTTAACAGATTTAATGCTCGTTTAAAATTTCCAGATTTCCCTTTTCTGCCTAATTTCTCGGCAATATGTTTAGTAGATGTCTCTTGAATTGAGCATGTTTTTAATATTTGATAATGTAATTCGGTTAAGTTATTTGGATCCCAATCAAGCAAAGTTAGTTTAGACGATATATTTATTTTATCTAGATCTAGTTTTCTGATTTTAGAAATGGGTCCTCGAATCTTTTTAAAATGATTTATTAAATTGTTTGTTGAATCATCGTGGGAAGTTATTGCTACCGCAGAATTTAATTCGGGTAAGATCTTCTTGGCAAGCTGTTTGCCCAGCTCCACCCCCCACTGGTCAAAGCTAAAAATATTCCAAATTATTCCCTGAGTAAATATCTTGTGCTCATACATTGCAATTAGGCTTCCCAAAGTTCTGGGAGTTAATTGTTTAAAGAGAATTGAGTTCGTTGGTTTATTGCCCTTAAAAACATTATATGGCAAAATTCTCTTTATTTGCTCATCTGTTTTTCCTTCCTTTTTTAGTTCGGAAATTACTTCATTCTCTGTTTTTCCGTTCATTAATGCTTCTGTTTGGGCAAAGAAATTTGAAAGTAATTTTTGGTGATGATCACTAATTGGATTTTGGGAAATAGCTGGAGCTAAAAAATCACAAGGTATCATTTTGGTCCCCTGATGAATAAGTTGATAAAAAGCGTGTTGTCCGTTTGTACCAGGTTCTCCCCAAATTATAGGACCGGTTTGATAATTTACCTCATTTCCAAAACGATCTACATTTTTTCCATTACTTTCCATGTTGCCTTGCTGTAGGTATGCAGGAAATCTATGAAGATATTGATCATAAGGTAATATTACCTCACTTTCTGTACCGAAAAAATTATTATACCAGATGCCGATGAGTGCAAGGATTACAGGGATGTTTTCTTTAAATGGAGCTTCTTTAAAATGGTTATCCATTGTATGTGCACCATCTAATAATTCTTCGAAATTTTCAAACCCAATTGCACAGGCAATAGATAGTCCGATTGCACTCCAAAGCGAATATCTTCCACCTACCCAATCCCAAAAGACAAACATATTTTGCGGATCAATGCCAAATTTTTCTACATCATTTTTATTTGTGGAAATTGCTACAAAATGCTTTTTAATAAACTCAGTTTTTTTAGCTTTAGACATAAACCACTCTCGTGCAGAAAGAGCATTTGTCATTGTTTCCTGAGTTGTAAATGTTTTAGAGGCGATCATAAACAAGGTTGTTTCCTGATTTAAGCTCTTGAGTGTTTCTACAAGATGCGAGCCATCAACATTAGAGATAAAATGAGTATTAATTCCTTTATTATATGGCATGAGAGATTCGGTAACCATTAATGGGCCCAAGTCAGACCCACCAATTCCAATATTCACAATATCAGTTATAGGTTTACCGCTAAATCCTTTCCATTGCCCAGTTGTTATTTTGTCAGAAAATTCCTTTATTTGCTGAAGTACTTTTTTTACATCGGGCATAACGTCTTTTCCATCAAATAATACAGGTTTATCTGAGCGGTTTCTAAGAGCGGTATGCAGAACAGCACGATCTTCGGTTTCATTGATCTTTGCTCCTAAAAACATGCTATTAACTGCTGATTTCAAATCGATTTCATCAGCTAAATGTAGAAGCAGTTCAATTGTCTCATCAGTAATAATATTTTTAGAAAAATCTAATAGAATACCTTCAAAATCAATCGAGAATTTTTGAAAACGATTTTTATCTTTTTTAAATAGATCTTTCATGTGAACTAATTTCATTCTCTGAGAATGTTCTTCCAGATTCATCCACGCGACTGTTTTCGTTGGGTTGATCTTATTCAACATAACCTGCTCCATATTAATAATTCAGACTCGATTTAATAAAAAGAGTATTAATAAAGTCAAAATATTTATGCACTTAAATATGATCATCAATAAATTCAATACTTTTTTTTGCAATTAATTCTTTGTCATAATCCATGGGTGCAACATGATAAGAATTTTCTAACCAGATGAGCTCCTTATCTTTTGATCCCAATTCTTCCATTGTATAAGTTGCACTAATTCTTGGCACAACATGATCCTCCTTCGATTTAAAAATAAGTACAGGAAGATTGATTTTGGGAAGCATTTTCCTTACCTCTTTCAGCATCTGCAGCATCTCATAAATTCCATTTGTAGGAGTTCTGCCATAAGCAATTTCTTTGGATTTTGGATCTTTAATATCGGAAGCCACTGCGGGAATTGACTTAACGATTTTTCTTAAAATTGGTACAAACCAGAATCTGGGATCAGTGAATTTACTAGCATGATTTATGAGGATGATACCTGCTAATTCAGGATGTTTACCAGCCATATATAATGATAAACCTCCACCAAGCGACAAACCACACAAAAATATCCTGGAACATCTATTCTGCAATTTTGTTAATGAATTCTCTAGATCATTTATCCAGTCAGTATATTTTAGTGAATTCATATCCTGCCATTTTGTACCATGACCAGATAACCCAGGTAATTCTACATTAAAACCTGCATCTGCGAATTGCTCTGCAAGGAATTCCATCGAAGATGTTGTTGAAGTAATCCCATGAACTATAAGCACACCAATTTCATTTTTTGAAACATGTGAGAATGGTTGATGATATTTTGTAAGATCCATAATTTCCTCATTTTATTATATCCAATCGAGTGATCGTTTTACAGCTTTTTGCCATTTACTATACAAATTACTTCTATCCTTCTCGGTCATACCTGGTTTCCAGATTTTTTTTTCTTTCCAATTATTTTGCATTTCTTTTTTGTTTTTCCAGAAGCCAACTGCAAGTCCGGCTGCATAAGCTGCACCAAGAGCTGTAGTTTCGGCAATAACCGGCACAATTACAGATGCATTTAAAATATCAGCTTGGAATTGCATTAACAATTTGCTGGCGGTCATTCCACCATCAACCCTTAATTCGTTAATATCTAAACCAGAATCTTTCTGCATTGCTTCAAATACATCGCGAGTTTGGAAGGCAGTAGCTTCCAAAACTGAACGTGCAATATGCGATTTATTTACGAAGTGGGTAAGTCCGATAATTGTACCACGAGCTTCTGAATTCCAATATGGAGCAAACAGACCGGAAAAAGCAGGAACAAAATAAACCCCACCATTATCGGGTACTTTTTCTGCCAATTCATTGATTTCTCTAGACTCCTTTATCAAGCTAAAGTTATCGCGAATCCATTGAATTAATGAACCGGCAATTGCAACTGAACCTTCCAATGCATAAACTGGTTTCTGATCTTTTATTTGATATCCAACAGTTGTGATAAGTCCATTTTTGGATGGGCAAATCTCATTTCCAGTATTTAACAAGATGAAACATCCTGTCCCGTATGTATTTTTTACATCTCCTTTTTGGAAGCAAGTTTGACCAAACAATGCAGCTTGCTGATCTCCTAAAATTCCTGAAATTGGGATCTCATTTCTAAATGCGGTTTTTGTTTTTCCATAGATCTCGGATGAAGAACAAATTTTCGGTAACATTTTGCGGGGAATATCTAAAGTTGTTAATAATTCATCATCCCAATCTAGGGTTTGCAAATTCATCAGCATAGTTCTGCTAGCATTTGTTACGTCGGTAATGTGTTTTCCTTTTGTTAAATTCCAAACGATCCAACTATCCATATTCCCAAAAATCGCTTCACCATTTTCTGCTGCTTTCCGAAGATCTTTTACGTTATTTAAAAGCCATTTAATTTTTGGACCTGAAAAGTAAGTTGCGATAGGGAGACCTGTTTTTTGCTGAAATAGATCTTTTCTGTTTTCTAAAGCTCTACAAATTTTATTGGTTCTTGTATCTTGCCAGACGATTGCATTATAATATGGTTTTCCAGTATTCTTACTCCAAATAACTGTAGTTTCACGTTGATTAGTAATGCCGATAGCGGCAATTTGATCTTCAGATATTTTTGCTTTATTAATTATATCCCTAATAACTTTTTGCGTGTTTCTCCAAATTTCAAGCGGATCGTGTTCCACCCAACCTGCTTCTGGGAATATCTGCTTATGCTCTATTTGATGAGAAGCAATTTTATTGCTTTCATGATCAAATAAAATAAATCGAGTGCTTGTTGTTCCTTGATCTATAGCTCCGATATACTTACTCATTGTTTTTCCTAACATTTTCTAAATATTTTTCGTATTTTTTTACTAATCCAGGAAAATTATTCAACTCTTTTTCACCTTTTTGCGTGATCCCATAAATACCACGATCAACTCTTTGAAACCAACCGTAGAAATTGCTATATAAAATGGAAAGAGTTTTTTTACCAGAATCGTATTCTCTTAATATTTTAGCAGAGGTGTTCCCAATTACTCTTAAAAAAACTGCAATTTGTATTGCATTTTCTTTGTATGCGGTAATTATCTTTGTTTTGTTAGATCCGCCAACATTCAAATTTTGGGAACGATTCTCGGCTTCTTTAATAATTGCTCGTTTTCGATGTTTAAATTTTCTTCTTTGAAATTCTATCGGATGAAATACGATCTCAACCGGATTTACTGGATTATCTACATCAACGAAGATGAGACCAAGCTCTAAACGTCTGAGAATATGTAGAATTCCCTTCCAGTGTTTTTTAGATCTTTGTGTTGGTCTTGGAATCGCAACATACACAGAGTCGGTTATGTATTGTCTGTTTGTTGCCTGAATAAATAGCTGTAAATTAGCACTTAATTTTAGCTCAATAATGATTAGTTCATCACCTTTTGTAGCCGTAATATCACAATTCTTTACTTCGGCTCTAACATTGTAGCCACCTGCTTCCAGATAGTTTTTTACTGGTTCAAAAAGATCTGATTCTTTCATTAACAGGTATTATTTCAATAACTCTTCTGAAATAATTGGATTATCTGGATTTATTTTAAACAATAATCCTGTTTTTCCAATTATGTTTACCAAGATTGCATCTGTAGCTTCAGCTAACTCAGCCATCATTTCCTTGCGTATTTTCCTATCTGAATGAGCTACAGAAAATTTAACTAATTCACGTGCTATCAATGCTTCATTCATACTGCTAATAACAGTTTGAGTTACACCCTTATCACCAATTTTCACAATGGCATCCAGAAGTTGTGCCATCGATTTCATTTTTGCTTTTTGCTTGTTTGTTAATTTCATATTATTCTCCAAAGTTA
>JABIME010000324.1 GCA_018654125.1 Candidatus Cloacimonadota bacterium | reverse complement strand
TTCTCTATTAGATTTCAATATATTCCGCTCAATATTTTGAAGTGAATAATTTTCTAACATATCTCTCCAAAATCTACGGGAAATATGAAGAAGATCTATATTATTGAATTTATTCAGTTTCCCAATACATTTATTGAAGATGGATCTTGCATTGATCAACGGAATATCATAGCTTTTACCATTATAACTTACATAAACTGATTGTCTATCTACTTCTTTTAGTAATTCATCTATCAAACATTTCTCACTGGCAATATCGGTTAAAAAAAATTGTTTCAGAACAAATTCATCTTCCTTAAAAAATCCTATTCCAATTTGGAATACATAAGTTCCCGTACCACCGGCTAGACCTGTAGTCTCTGTATCAATAAAAAGCAGATTCTCAATATTTGCTTTATCTAATCCAGAATATTTTAATATAAGTGGATGCACTTGATATTTTATTAATTTATTACCATTATGTTCATAATTAATTTTAAATTTATTCTCTATTAAAAACACATTCTCGGCAACATATTTTCCATCAATAAGATCATGAATTTCCCTCTTCTTTGAAACTCCGGGTTTCTTCTTTTTCTCAGGCAGAACACCTCTTAATAAAGCTTCAATATCGTTCATATGGCATTTCTCAAAATTAATTTCATCCTACATTTAGTGCTATTCAATAGAACATCTTCCAAATATTCATTTTTTCTTCATAAGATATTTAATGATCTCTATAACTTGTTTTTTGGCTCCTGTTCCGTTCTCTGCAACTGGTCCTACACAAGCTGGACATCCAGTTCTGCATTCGCAACCACTTACAATTGTATAAGCTTCCCATAATAATTTGTAATGCATGCTAAACAATTTTTCGCTTAAACCAATTCCCCCTGGCATAGAGTCATGAATTACAACTCCCGGGTCATCCGTTCCAAGCCCAATACGTTGTGATGAATGAACCCTAATATCTTTGCCATCACACATTATAAAGAAGGGAGCAATACTCCTGAATAAATTTGCAAGTCCGGCTAATCCACTTTGAACATAGAACATACGCTCTGCTTTACGATGACATGATGGACAAAGTGTCATAAGGTTATTCAACTGATTTGCCTGCTTGGCATTAGCAAATTGTTTGAATGGAACTTTGTGATGTACATCAAATGCCTTTTCTTGTTCATTTATTCCACAATGCTGACATTCATACTCATCTCGTTTTCGAACTTTTTCTGTAATATTTTTCCAATCTGAGCCATAATCATTCTTTGTATTATTCCATATATTTTTCTCAGTTAATTTTACAATAATCTCTTCAGAAATTGTGAACCAGTAACCATAAGTTATTGTTTCCTGTGGAGGAAGGTCAAGGTCACCATATCCTAAGATCTCATTTGTATGCCACTTCTGCCGCTTGAAACCTTTTACAATATCGGTAACTTTGATCTGTCCATGAAACTTTTCACCACCAACAACACTCTCTTTTTTCTTCAATTTTATCAATTCAAAGTCAGTTTTTGCTTGAGTTTGTGTATAGTAATCTGTTTTCTTCTCTTCCAATTCCACTAGTTTATTTGGAACATCAAGTTTCGTTACGAGGTAAGTTTCTCCTTGATGAATGTATACAGCCTGAGGATGGGTAAGCCAGTAAGCACTGTTTTCATCAACTATACCAATAGTTTTGTCATCACATTTCAAAACAAATTCTCCAGCTCCGGTTGTTCTTAGTGAAATTTCATCTGCTGGATATGAATTTGCTTTCCAGAAAATTTTATCATTAGATTCATAAGCTAGATCATAATTTTGTAATATTTGCAAATATTGGTTAAGAACATCTTGCGGAAGATCACCAAATTTTTCACCAGTAATAAAAGGTTTTTCAAATAATGCACATTTTAAATGATGAAGTAAGATAAATGGATTATCCGGATCTATAAGTGCTTGCTCAGGATTTTGATCAAACAAATAGTCAGGATGTTTTACAAGATATTGATCAAGTAAATTAGATGTTGCAACCAATATGCAAAATGAAGGTTTTCCATTTCTTCCTGCTCTACCGAATTGCTGTCTTGTAGAAGCTATACTACCAGGATATCCATTTATAAGAACCGTATCTAACCCACCAATATCTACCCCAAGCTCCAATGCATTTGTAGAAACCACTGTCCGTATTTCTCCTGATCTGAATTTCCTTTCGATCTCTCTTCTATCTGTGGGAAGATATCCGCTTCGGTATCCTTGCACCAAATCAACCTCGTCCACGTTCCTACGTAAATAACTTAAAATCAGCTCAATTGATCTTCTTGATTCAGAAAACACAAGTGTTTGACCCTTTTGTTCAAATAGATCAGCTGCAATATCAACGGTTTCCTGCATTGCACTCCGTCTGATCCCAAGCTCTTTATTAACAATGGGGGGATTATATATGAGATAGTGCTTTTCTCCTGTTGGAGAGCCATCAGCACTGACAACTTCAACATCTTCTTCAATGAGTTTTTTAGAGAAATCTTCCACATTAGATAGTGTCGCGCTTGTTAGAATAAATTGAGGATCAGCTCCATAGAATTTTGCAATGCGTTTTAACCTGCGAATTACATTTGCGAAATGAGAGCCGAAGATTCCGCGATAAATATGAACTTCATCTATTATCACGAATTTGAGATTTGTAAAAAATTCGCTCCAGTTTGTATGATGTGGTAATATGCCAAGATGCAGCATATCAGGGTTTGTAAAAAGCAAATTAGTAGATCTTTTGATGATCCTTCTTTTATCTGAAGGTGTGTCTCCATCATAGATTCCAATTCCAATATCAGAATCCAAAAATTCTGAAGTAAATTTTGTAAATTTGATCTTTTGGTCTTGAGTTAGTGCTTTCGTAGGAAAAAGAAATATTGCTCTGGTTTGTGGATCTTTTTGCAATTTATGTAGAACCGGTATCTGATAACATAGACTTTTCCCGCTATCAACACCTGTAGTTATTACCGTATTCTTGTTTTGCATTATTGCATCTATAGCTTTCCTTTGATGTGAATACAGTTTTTCAATTCCTCTTTGTTTGAAGTAATTAATAGTATTGTCATTTAGATATGATGGAAAATCTTTTAGCTCTGCCTTTTTAGCTTTGAGTACTTTGTGAACCGCTATATTCTGTAATATTGAGCTATCAAAGATTATCTCATTTTCCATTATTTCTCCTAAGATTTTAAGTAATGTTTAATGATTTTTGTGTCCAGAATTTTTATACTTGACGCTAAACAAAATTGGCTAGTT
>JABIME010000323.1 GCA_018654125.1 Candidatus Cloacimonadota bacterium | reverse complement strand
AGGGAATTCAATATATGTTTCTTTTAGGATTTCATTATGTGAAGAAGACAAAGTACATTGCCTATATTGTAACAATTGCATTATTTGTAAATTTGGGTTTGAACTTTATATTGATACCCCAATTCGGAATTTGGGGAGCGGCATTAACAACTGTTATCTCGTCACTGTTGATCTCTATAATCTCATATTTTGTTTCCCAGAGATTTTATCCAGTAAAATATGAAATGGGTAAAATGTTTATTGTTTTTGCAGTTGGAACAACATTATATTTAGTCTCAGGATTGCTGGCAGATGTAGAAATATATATTGGAATAGTTTTAAAGCTTATATTGTTCTTATCTTTTCCTATCTTATTATTTATTTTCAAATTCTACGAACGTACAGAATTAGATAAAATGAGAAAAGTTCTTAGTAGATTTAGAAAATAAAAAGCTCCATCATAAATTGATTAATACAATGATCATTTTATTAAAAGCATTTTTTTAGTTTCAATTAATATGTTGTTACATACTAATCTATATAAATATATTCCGGAAGCAACAGGCTTATCTAAATTATCTGTTCCATTCCAAATAATTGATGATTGATTATTAAGTAGTGAATATTCATGAACCTTTTGACCTTTCAAATTATAGATGATCAGCTCTTTATTTGAAGTATTGTTTGTAAGTAAGAAAGAGATTGTAGTAGAGGGATTGAATGGGTTTGGATAATTCTGGAACAATTTAATCTGAGTTTGCTCAAGTGGATTAATTATACTAGTAGTATCAGTTACGGTAATATAGTTTAGTTTAATTACAGTATCCTCCATGGTTCCATTTGTTATTGTTAAAGCAATGCTGTAAACTCCAACTTGCTGAAATGTAAACAATGGATTTTGTTGGTTGCTATCTATAAAACCATCATTATTAAAGTCCCACATATAGCCAGTTATGTTGCCAGTGGAAAGATCCGTGAACTGAACTTCTAATGGAAATTCACCACTTGTAGGTGTTCCTTCAAAATCAGCATTCAGAAGTTCACCTTGTTGAAAATAGTATGTACCCATATCGGTTATTGTTCCATCTGGATCTAAAGATGTGGAAGGATCGCCAGCATCAATACACGGTGAAGTTTCTTGAAGATGATAATTTCCATTTACAGAATCAATAAATAATGGATTCTGCATGATATTTCCTTCTCCAACAAAATAATCTTGTGTATCTGAGTAAGTTACATTTGCATAACCACCATTATAGAAATTAAAACCAGAAGATTGATTATTCCAAATTATGCTATTATTTATGTTTATGTTTGCGTCTTCACAATAAATTGCACCATAATAACCACCATTTGAAACATTGTTGCAGATCGTTACATGGTTAAAATAAGAGCTTGAATCAACCATATAAATTGCTGATCCTTTTTCGCCGGATGTATTATCACAGATTAGCACATTAGTTAATGTCAAATCGGTTGTATGTTCATTATGCCCACAACAAATTCCTGCACCCTTATCCATACAACTATTTCCTATAATAGTTACATTTTCTAAAATTGGATTACTACCCCAGTTACAATGAATTCCACCTCCATCATCATATGTTGAATTGTAGCTAATAACAACATCTATTATAGTTGGGTCTGAATGCAGATAACAGAAAATACCTCCACCATCACCTGCATTGTTTTGTGTAACTATGCAATTCATGATTGTTGGATCAGAGTCTTCATGACAGAAGATTCCTCCTCCGCAATGAACAGCATTCGGCATTATTTTTCCACTTCCATTCGTAATTGTAAAACCAACAATAAGCGCTGAGGAAGTTTCTCCATTCTCGAAAGTAACAACGCTTCCATTTTGAGAACCGTTAATAATTGTTTGCTCAATATAGGAATTGTTTTGAGTTGTATAAAACAATGAAGCAACAACTATATCTAATCCATTGTAATTTATGTTTTCATAGTATGTTCCTGGTTGAACTAGGACAGTATCACCTTCTACAGCAACATTGATTCCTGATTGAATTGTTGGCTGATCTTCTGGAATATTTATTACGGAAGCTGAAAGAAATAATACTGAAAATGCTAGGATAATGAGAATGAATACAATTCTAGTGTTCTTCATAAAATCCTCAAAACAAAATCAAATTTTGTATTTCTATAATTTATTATATTGTGTTCAAAATAACTATTTTAGCAGAAGCATTTTCTTTGTAAAAGTTTTGTCTCCCATATTAAGTTTATAGAGATAAACACCAGATGTAACAGATTTCCCATATTCATCCATTCCATTCCAAGTAACTTGATGTTGTCCTAAAGATAGTTGTTCACTAACGAGTTGCTTCACTAATTGTCCTTTCAAGTTAAAAATAGAAATTACAACATCTCCACTTATCTCATTTGAGAGAGTGAATGAAATTGTTGTTGAGGGATTGAATGGGTTTGGATAATTATTTAGTAGAGGATCACTTATTGAGATTAGTTGCTCATCAATCTCAGAACCAATCAGGTCTATATCAGCATCATCACGAGGTTCAAGTTTAAATGCACCATAAGTGTAATCTACAATTCCTGTTAGATTGTAAATAAGTTCGCTTGTGACAGGTTCATAAGTATAATCTCCCAAACCACCAATAATACAGATTCCAGATTGATCTTCAACTTCCCAATTCCCATAACCAAGACTATCATTTGAAACCGTAACATTCTGAAGTGTTGCTAGAACACATTCGTAATCTTCTGTTGAAGATAGCTCTGCAGAACTAAGAATTACAGGCTCAGGAAGTGTAGCTGTTCCAGAAATTGTCATATCAACAACATCTATTATCTCAGTTTTTTCGTTGTATTCTAAAACAGTACCGGATATTGTAATCACATCTCCAACTTCAACTTCTTGTAATGGATATATCGCAATTCCATTCCAAGCTCCTGCACCATCTTGAATAAAGAAGTAGTTTTCAAATACAGCTGTAACGACACCGGAAGTTTCAACCAATTCTCCTTCATGTGGGGAAGGGCCGGTAATAGAATATTGAATATCATAAATTGAATATGGTGTAATCGGAACAGGCTCGATAATAGAGAATGGAGAATTACTTTCATCAAATGGATCTCCATCATCAGCATCAGATATAATTATAACATAATTATCTGCGATTGTAAGATCTGAGGGTATTTCCCATTCCCAAATGCCATCATCTTCAGTGGATGCAATAAGAACATCTCTTTCTCTATAAACCGTTTCTAATTCTATTTTTATATTACCGGTAAAATTTATTGAAGTCCATGTAATAGAATGTGTAGATCCTTGTTCCCATTGCTCACCTCCATTTGGGCTTGCAACGATAATAGTAGGAACAGGAGTTCCCCCAAAAGTTTGACTATTGTTTAATTCTCCGGGAGTTTCAGATGCAGGTTCTTGCCATATAAAGTCACTGTAAATTGCTCCAGTTCCCAATAGTTGAAGTGATTCTCCTATTAGCGTTGTACTTCCTTCAATAACACCAATATCTGTAGATGTTACTCCACTGGCTGGCCCATCAGTTGCTTCAAAAGTACCTTCATAACTTAGGAATTGTCCTGGAATAAGTGTTCCTTGATAATCTATTGCTAAACCGTCTGGTTCACCATTTTGTATGCCATTTTCTGGATATTCATAATGATATAAAGTAAAAGTATCACTAACTATCCCTACTGTAAATTGATCTAAAGTTTTTGTGTCGTAGCTTGAACCATTATTTCCATTATATAAAGTGATAGCGAAATCGCCTAAACTAAAGCTTCCGGCATTATCCAAAACTATTTCAATAAATTCTCCAACATCTGTACTTGAATTATCATAATGCAATTCATTGATCCAAATATTTTGAGCAGATAGAGATGTGAACAAAATTGCAAAAACTAAAATTATCAAATAATTCTTATTCATACTTATTACCATTCCTTAATTTCTATTTGTGAGAAGATTGGTTCCATTTTATCGGCAGCTCTTTTTTGATAGCTTTTTGCTGCTTCCTGAAATCTATACCAATTTGTTTTTTTATAATCATCTTTGAAAGAGAGCTTATCTTTTATCGGATCAAATTTCACTTTTTTGTCATCTAGAAATTTAATTTTTTCATTAACAGATTCTTCGAACCACATATTAGGATTATAGTCAGCTGCGGCATCATGTTCCAAAATAAGAGCTTTATATTTTTCAACTCTTATTTTCATTTGTTTTTTATAAGAAGATAAATGCCTTTCATCAATTTTATCTTTAAGTATCTCGTTGATATTTGCTTTTACGTTTGTCCAATTTGTTGGACTTGCAGTGAACATTAGAAAATTTTTATATAACTTATTAGCTGCCAGCAATACACGTTCTGTGTTGTCTATAGTCGCATTTTCCTCAATAAGGCGCGGGTCATGCCAAACAAGGTTAGGAATATCCGGTTTATATCCTGCATCTGCATGCCCAATATTTGGAGAGAGGGTTTCCCATACACCTTCCATAGCATTCATTTCATCGAAGTTCCCAATGAAATTTTGATGAGAAATTGTATCAGCAAGCATATGTGAAGCAACTCCCAATGAATACAAATTTTCACTCTTGGTTGCATCGTAGAAAATTTCTTGAGCATGTGTGCTGGATGAAGTTGTATTAAGAAGATGCATCTTACCATCTCTTCTTCTAGTTTTTGGGCTTGTAGGATTTCCAGGCATGAAATGGAATAATAAATATATTCTCATTAATTGCTTTCTTGGTCTCGTGATATTTTTAGTTTGAGTCATGTAATTCTCATACATAGAACCGTCGGGAAGTTTTATGCTATACTGGGTTGAATTATCATCTACATACTGTGATGAATAGGCAATGATCTCAGCTTCATTGTTGTCAAAACCTGCTTCTAATGCCAAATATTTTGTTAAGTAATAATGAAATTCAATATTCATGATATCTCCCTATTCATTAATGAATACATTTATATTTATGGACGTAAAACTCCATAGATTAATGTTTATTTGATAAACTTATGGTGTCAACTATTTATTATTTTTAACTTAGTTAAATGGTGAATATTTGTTAAGTATGTATAATTTTTGGAATATAATGTGGGATAGTATCATCCCCAATGTTTGAGAAAAATAAAAACCCCACTCATACATGAATGGGGTAAATGCTTTATAATATTACAAATTAATCTTGATCAAGAAGTTCTGGATAAAGTGGAAATTTTGAACAGAATTCGCGAACTTCATTTTTTATTTGAGCTAACCTATCTTCATCAGCATGATTAGAAAATACTTGAGCAATAAATTCAGCAATTTGCTGCATATCCTTTTCTTTCATACCTCTTGTTGTTACAGCGGGTGTTCCTAACCGTATACCTGAAGCAACAAATGGGGGTCTGCTATCAAAAGGTACAGTGTTCTTATTTGCTGTAATACCGGCTTTGTCCAGCGCACCTTCCATCTTCTTACCACTAGGGTTTCCACTGTCCTTATTACCTAGATCAATAAGTATAAGATGAGTATCTGTACCACCTGAAACCAATCGCAATCCTTTCTCTTCTAATGCTTTTGCCAATGCCTCAGCATTCTTTACAACTTGCTCCTGGTAAATTTGAAAATCATCCTGAAGTGCTTCTTTGAAAGCTGCTGCTTTTGCAGCTATCACATGCTCAAGAGGTCCACCCTGAATTCCAGGAAATACTTGCTTATCAATTTCTTTTGCATATTCTTCTTTGCAAAGGATCATTCCTCCACGAGGACCACGAAGAGTTTTATGAGTTGTAGTAGTTACAATATCTGCATAAGGGACAGGATTTTCATGCTGGCCAGCAGCAACTAATCCAGCAATATGAGCCATATCAATAAATAATGTTGCGCCTACTTCATCGGCTATTTCACGGAATTTCTTAAAATCAATTTTACGAGGGTAAGCACTTGCACCTGTAAGAATCATCTTAGGTTTGTGCTCTAAGGCCAGTTTTCTGATCTCTTCAAAATCAAATTGCTCAGTATCTTTATTTACACCGTATGGAATTATATTATACAAAGCACCAGAAAAACTTAATGGATGCCCATGGGTGAGATGCCCACCATGAGATAACTCTAAACTAAGAACAGTATCACCAGGCTTTACTAAAGAGAAATAAGCAGCCATATTTGCTTGGGAACCAGAATGAGGTTGTACATTTACATGATCTGCACCATATAACTCTTTAGCTCGTTCAATTGCAAGTTTTTCAACTTCATCTACCCATTCACAACCACCATAGTATCTACCATAAAGTTCATATTTTAATTTACCAGTTTTTTTACTGTAACGGTATGGATAACCTTCGGCATATTTATTTGTTAAAACAGACCCGTTTGCTTCTAGTACAGCT
>JABIME010000322.1 GCA_018654125.1 Candidatus Cloacimonadota bacterium | reverse complement strand
TGCAGTTTGTGCAGTTTCACTGTCATCAATTTTTATCCGGTAGTTTTTTTTTACTTCTTCTACCGTCACATATCTCACACTATTGTTTCTAAAGACCAAAAAAATATTTCCCAAAAGATCTGGGTGGAAATTCTTACCGGGCTTGAATGGAATATAACCATCCTCATCAATAAGCTTTCCCAGTTTACCTATTGCAACCAGGTCAGAAACTAGCATCTATTCTAAAATTTCTAAAACAGCTTTTTTCCCTTGTCTTGCAGATACAGCTGTCATTATTGTACGAATTGCACTTGCTGTACGGCCACGTTTCCCGATCACTTTTCCAATATCATTTTTAGCTGAACGAAGTTTGAAAGTAGTTGTTTTCTCAGCATCCACTTCTTCAACCTCGATAGCGCTAGGATCATCAACTAAAGCTTTTACGATGAATTCGATGAGATCTTTCATCTCTACTTCTCTTCAGTTTCTTTTTTTTCTGCTTTAACAACTGGTTTTTTTACAATTTTTTTCTCAGCAGGTTTTGTTTCTATCTTCTCTTCTTTTACTGCTGGTTTTTCTTCAGCTTTCTTCACTACAGGTTTAGTTTCTTTTTTCTCAGTTTTCTTCACTGTAGTTTTCTTTGCTGTAGTCTTTTTAACTTTTGTATCTTTTTCTGTGCCTTCATTTGCTTCAATCTTTAAATTATGCCATTTTTCTAATACACCTGCTTTACGAAGTAAAGATCTTACTGTATCTGAAGGTTGTGCTCCTTTTTGTAACCACTCGATAGCTTTATCTGTATCAACTTTTAATGTAAGTGGATCAGTTTTTGGATCATAATATCCTAGAGATTCAATATAAGCACCATCTCTTTTTTTACGTGAATCTAATACAACTATTCTGTAAAAAGGTGTATCAATTTTACCCATTCTTTTAAGCCTTAGCTTAACCATGTCGACTCCTTATTTCTTATTAGACTTTTCTTTATTACTAAAAAGGATTAATTTTTTTTTAGGCATTTATCGTCAAGCATTTTCTAAATGCCCGAAGTACTGTTTTAACTTATTGAAAAGTAAAAAGTTATAAAACAGTTTTGCCACTTAATCCTTATTCCTTCAATTTTCCAATATTTAGAATGGTAACATACCTTTATTCATAAATTTTGGATTACTAAATTGCTTCATCATTTTCTTCATTTGCTCAAATTGTTTAAGCAGTCTGTTAACCTGTTGAATAGAAGTTCCGCTCCCAAAAGCAATACGGTGCCTTCTGCTTCCATTTATACCTGTTGGCCTCTCTCTCTCTTCCGGTGTCATTGAGAAGATAATAGCTTCGATATGCTTGATATCCTTCTCATCAACCTTCATCCCTTTCATAGCTTTTCCGCTCATACCAGGTATCATTCCCATTAGTTGATCCATTGGCCCCATCTTTTGTATCTGCTGCAATTGGGAAAGGAAATCAGAAAAAGTAAACTGATTCTTTTGAAGTTTTTTCGCAAGTTTTTCAGCTTCCCGCATATCAATATTTGCTTCAGCTTTTTCGATGAAGCTTAATACATCACCCATTCCCAGAATTCTGTTTGCCATTCTATCAGGATGGAATTCTTCCAGATCAGAGATCTTCTCTCCGGTTCCAACAAATACAACCGGTTTATCTGTAACTGCTTTTATAGATAGGGCTGCACCACCGCGAGCATCACTATCCATTTTTGTTAGAATTACACCATCAAACTCTAGCAGATCATTAAATTCTTTGGCAACATTAACAGCATCCTGTCCTGTCATAGCATCTGCAACGAAAAAAATATAATCAGGCTTCAAGAGCTTCTTTAGATCTTTCAGCTCCTTCATCATTTTTTCGTCAACATGCAATCGTCCTGCAGTATCAAATATCAAAAGATTTGAATCAGAATTCTCGGATTCTTTAATAGCTTTTTTTGCTATCTTAATTACGTTCTTCTGTTTTTCATCTGCATAAACTGGGATCGATAGCTGCTTTCCTAAAACCCTTAATTGCTGAATAGCAGCCGGACGATAAACATCACAGGCAACGAGTTTAGGGTTTATGGATTGTTTGCGGAAATTACTGGCTAATTTTGCACAAGAAGTAGTTTTACCTGATCCCTGTAAACCAACCATCATGATCTTATTAAGTTTATTATCGTGTAATTTAACCTTGAAATTCTTACTACCCATTAAATCTATAAGTTGATTATGTACAATTTTTACAACTTGATGTCCGGGAGTAAGGCTTTTCATTACTTCTGTTCCTACCGCTTTGTCACTAACATCATTAATGAAATCTTTTACTATTTTAAAGTTTACATCGGCTTCCAATAAAGCACGACGCACTTCACGCATTGATTCTTTTATGTTTTGTTCGTTGAGTTTTCCATGTCCTTTTAGTTTGCGGAAGATGGAATCAAAGCGTTCGGTTAAACTGTTAAACATAATTATCTACTTCTTAAACTTTGTATTTGATTTTTATAATTGTCTGAGTTAAAAACATAAGAACCTGCAACTAGAATATCGGAACCTTTACTTATGAGTTTTGGTGCGTTAATATTATTTACTCCACCATCAATTTCGATTTCTAAATCAGGATTTACTTGATCGGCTAATTTTCGTAGTTTTTCAATTTTATCGTACACATTTGGTATGAAACTCTGTCCACCAAAACCGGGATTGACACTCATTATAAGAACAAAATCCAAATCAGCAACAACAGGAAAAATCGATTCAATAGGAGTTGCTGGATTTATGGCAATTCCTGCTTTTACACCTAAATCTTGAAGAACTTTTATCTGTCTGTGAATATGAATTTCAGCTTCCTGATGGAAAGAGACATAGTCAATATTCCAATTACCTAGAGTTTGTAAATAGGTAGCAGGATTTGAAACCATCAGATGTACATCAATGGGGATCTTTGTAAAATCTTTGATCTGTTTGATGATTGGTAATCCAAAGGTGAGGTTGGGAACAAAATGACCATCCATTACATCCAAATGCAAAATATCTGCACCGGCATCCTGAATTTTATTTATCTCTTCTTCTAAACGAATAAAATCTGCTGAGAGAAGTGAGGGAGCTATTTTTATCATTATTTACCCACGTTTACTTTTTGTAATTCTGTTTCATAAAGAAAACAATATTAGATAACTTCACATGCAATATTCTATTGATATCACTAATAATTTGAGATCTTCGTAACACAAGTTCCTGCATCCATACATTGTTTGAAACCGCAATGAATAATATACGATTTTCTAATTTTACTATAGAAGCTCGCTCAGCCAATAAATTTCCAACTACTGTTTTCCAACCAAATGCAATTGCAATTAGATCATGATTTTCTTCACCGGCAATACTAAAGACCAAGTCTTTTACAGCATTACCGGTTTTGAAAGATCTCATGAACAATTAACTGCTATAACAAAGGAATCTAATCCTTTTTTGAATAGAGAGTGAATCCCCACCAAGCAAAAACCGAAACCGATACGATTGCCCAGTATGATGTTCCAAGTGCGTTATAAGCATTTGGAAAATAAGCTGATAAGAAAGTTATTGCAAATATTGCAGGAATTGCAGCTATAAAGATTAAGAGAACATACCCCAGAATCTTTTTTTGCTTAACATCATTTATAAGTTTAATTGCAAATCCACCCAAACCGATCAATATAACCGTAGCCAATAATATCAAGATATTTGGCAGAATTGGAAGGCCAATTTTTTTAAGAGCCAGTATTGGACTGAAAAGAGCAACCAAAAGCAAAACAATGCCAGATATTTTATAGGCTAAAGCAATTTTCTTTGGATCGATCTCAGTTTTTCTTTGGTGGTTTTTTATATAAAGATACACAAGTGCAAAAGTAGCAATAAAGAATACTAAATAAAAGAAAAATCCAAATGTAGGATCATCTGAAGAAAGCCCTAATGAGGCAAATGCAAGCAACAAAATAACCCATCCAATAATACTAATAATCTTTTTCAAGTTTTCCTCCCCTCTTATCTTAATTATTCAACTTCAATATTTACTTTAACTGTAGTTTGTAATTCAGACATAAAACTAATTACAACATCAGTAGTTCCAACTTCCTTAAGATGTTTTTCCATAACAACGTCTGCTTTATGGATTTCAATTTCTTTTTCTGCAAGTGCTTTTACTATATCAGTTTCTGAAACAGAACCGAATAGGTGATCATTCTCATCTGCTTTTCTTGAAAACGTAAGTTCAACACCTTCTATTTTTTTAATGATCTCAGAATATTTTCCGTGTAAAACAAGTTTGTCTTCAGCTGCTTGCTTTTTGATCACTTCAATTTTTTCGAGATTTTTTGGACTTGCAGGTATTGCAAATCCCATTGGTAAAAGATAATTTCTGGCATGACCAGCTTTTACTTTTACAAGTTTCCCGGCTTCACCTAAAGCCTTTATATCTTTAGTTAAGATTACTTTCATCTATTTCCTCCATATCTATTTTCCTAAAATTAAACCAAATATCAATTAGCCCAATAAGAGCAACTAACATTAAAATAAAATAATTAAACACCATTGAAACGATCAATAAAAAAAGAAGAATTTTTGATCTTCTAAAAAAATCTCCCCAGTAAAAATCAACAATAGAAATTCCCTGGATTAAGAATAATGGTGCAATCATTATTAGTGCATTAATACCAGAAGTGCGAGTATTTGGAAGCAGGAATCCTGCTAAAGATGCTATTAGAATATATATCAGATAATAGGGCATTTGAATCTTCCTATGCTCCCAAACTAGATTTCCTTTCTTTGAAAGAAATATAGATCCAATATACATTGCGAATGCAATTGTGAATACCCAAATTCCAACATAATATTTAGTGAATAATTGCTGAAATGTATCTGTAAAATCTAATGCCAAAGTTAACTGTTCAGCATTATCTTGGAATGATTGAGTTACAAATTCCTTATATGTTACTATTACTTCTGTAATTAATTCTGCATATTGCTTTCCAAAAACTATCATACGCAATACAGCATAAACTATATTCAGAAAAAAAACTGAAATTATTGCATTTATGAAATTTAGAGTTCGGCGTAAACTCCATAAGAATAGAACAGAAGTTAATCCAACTCCAATAAATAAATTCATAAAAGTAATGATATCAACTAATTTTACAAGGAACAATAAAATCACAAATCCAAAAAATACATAATTGAATATATTTCTGTTTTTCTGGTATTTGCCACTAAATGCGATTATAAAGATCAATCCCCAAAATGGGGATAGCGTTGCTATAACAACAGATATTACTGCTAAAAGAATCACAGTTTAGTATTTGTGCTTATCTGTATATTGAAGAAGACCCATCTGACGTGCTTTTTTAATTTCAACAGCAATCTTTCTTTGATGCTTAGTACAAGCGCCAGTGAAACGTCTTGGTGTTATTTTACCGCTTTCAGCGATAAATCTCTTCAGTAAACCTACATCTTTGTAGTCGATAGAAGCATCTTTATTTTTACAGAAGAAACATACTTTCTTTTTAAAAAGAAATTTTCCTCTTGGTTTAAAGGTTCTTCTTCTGTTGTCTCTATCTTGAGGTGGTCTTGGTCTAGAATACGGTCTTTCTGTTCTTGCCGCAGCTGGTTTAGCTGGGGTAGTTACTGTATTTGTTTTTTCTTCCATTATTTTCTCCTTCAAATTTCTAGAATGGCACATCGTCATCTGTTACTTCTGCAACAGGCTGACTTACCTTCTTAGCGTTACCATTACCAGATGGTTGGAACTCTTCATTAGAATTAGAGTCATAGCTTTCTTTCTCGAGGAAAGAAACCTTAGAACTGATAATTTCTGTTACTTTTCTGTTTTGTTCGTTCTTATCAACATAAGAATGAGTTCGCAAATATCCCTCTACGAGTACAGGGCTTCCTTTATGCAGATATTCTGCACATTGTTCACCACGTTTGCTCCAAACAACAACATCTATATAACCTGTTTCCTGTTGCCATTCACCATTCTTCTGATAATTTCTGTTGAATGCAAGTGATAATTTTGCAACAGCAGTTCCATTTTGAAGATAGCGCAATTCAACATCTCTGGTTAATCTTCCACTTATTATCATCGAATTAATATTAGGAAACCTAAGTTCTTTTGACATAATATCTCCCTATTTGGTTAAAATATTATTACGAATAACATATTCATTGAGTTTGTAGAAGCGGTCAAGTTCGTTTACTTTGGTTACGTCGAGAGTGAAATAGTTGATGAAATAGTAGCCTTCTTTGAATTTGTTGATTTGATAAGCTAAGCGTTTCTTTCCCCACTCGTCTGTTTTAATGACTTCACCACCATTTTCTTTGATGAAATCTTTAATAGACTCATTTTCTTTTTTAGCGTTTTCTTCGCTAATAGTTGGTGCAATCACGACCATGCTTTCATACTTGTTAAGCATTTTTCCTCCTTTGGTCTTTAGTAAGATAGTAAGAATATTTTACTATCTATCGATCCTGAGATTCTAATATTTTCTCAGAATAGGATTTTTTATATTTACTGTACTCATTTATCATCTGATCAAGATCAGAATTCTGATAACTTTCCAGTAGAATATTTAAAAGATCAAAAACAACATTTAATGTTGAAATATCATTTTTTGAGAAATCAGAAAGAACATAATTGGAAAGTTCCTCTTCATTTGGAGAACCAACTCCAATACGGATTCTTCCAAACTCATCTGAGCCTAGAGAATTAACAATGGATCGAAGTCCGTTATGACCACCATTACCACCGCTTTTTCTTATTCTGATATCTCCAGTAGGAAGATGAATGTCATCAACAATAACAAGAATTTCATCTATCCTATATTTTGTCATAACAGAAGTAACTGCATCACCACTTCTGTTCATGAAAGTTTTGGGTTTTATAAAGATCACATTATCTGAGATCAGATAATCATATTTAATTCTTTTTTTGAATTTAAGATCAAGTTTTTTAAGGTAGAAATCCAAAAAAGCAAAACCAATGTTGTGCCTGTTTGATTTATATTTTTTTCCTGGATTACCAAGCCCGACAACTAATCTCATTATTCAGAATCTTTTTCAGAACTCTCTTCAGTAGCATTTTCGCCTTCAGCACCTTGAGCACCTTCTTCACCTTCGATTCCTTCTTCAGTTTCTTCAACAGCTTCTTCAATAACTTTTGGAACACTTAATACGGCAATTGTTATTTCTTCAGAAAGGTCAGTGTTGATATCTTCAGAAAGATTAAGATCTTTAAGGTGAATAGTATCTCCAATATTCATATCGGAAATATCAAAACTAATTTCTTCGGGAATATCTTTTGGAAGGCATGTAACCTGTATGGTTCTGTGAATTACTTCAAAAACTCCGCCTTCTTTTGCTCCCATGGCTTCGCCTGTAAAATTAATAGGAACATCAATAGTAATAGATTTACCTTTATGAAGTTCTAAGAAATCGATGTGCACAATTTCTCTTGTTAATGGATGGACTTGTTTCTCTTTAATAAATGTTTTGTATGAGTTACCATCAACAGCAATATCAAAGAATGCAATTGTTCCAATAGATTTTTTATATTCACGTGCAAATTCACGAGCATTGAAAGAAATCTTAATTCCTTCCTGTCCTGCTCCATAGATTATGCCAGGAATAAGACCCTCACCTCTTAATACATTAAGGTCAGATTTTTTTCCCAAACTTCTTTTTTCAGCGTTAATTTTTATGTTCATTACTTCCTCCGTTGAAATCCCACTCTGTGGATTTTATGTTTTATCTAAATAAGATACTTAAAGATTCTTCAATGTGAATTTTCTTAATTGCATTAGCTAATAATTCAGCGATAGAAAGCTGTAT
>JABIME010000321.1 GCA_018654125.1 Candidatus Cloacimonadota bacterium | reverse complement strand
TTTCTTCTAAATGAAATTTATATAGTTTTTGTTCAGAATCACTTACAATATAAAACGAATTTGTTTCAGCAATATATACAATACCTTCTGCTTTAGGAATATCCAGTGGATATTCTTCTCGAACACCATTCGTTGAATCCCATAAATATAGTTTTTCAGATTCATCACTAACGATCCAGAATCCATCTCTTGTGCTATCATAACAAATACCGGAATAATCATCTGCAAAAGATAATTCTATTTCTGTGAGTGTTGAAAAATCCTGACTAACTTCAATGAAAAAGCCTGGATTCCGTTCTTTGAGAAGATAAAATTCACCTGAACTTCCTAAACACAATCCCTCTAAACCAGTTCCGCCATAGTATTGGGAAAGTGTTAAATGTTCTCTATGTAATTCTTCTCCCTGCAATGATACATTCACAATGTCAGATAATTCTTCTTCTGCAATCCACAATGTATTTGTGCTGATATCATAAGCAATACCCTCCAGGTCGTTTCCTACAAAAGCAAGTGTCTCAAGTAATTCTCCTTCCAAACTAATATTGTAAATTTGGTTCGATGGTGGATCATTTACTGTCCATAATGTTTGGGTATTTGGGTCATAAGTTAAACCAGATGGTTCTGCAAAACTTAAACCTACTTCAAAATCTAAAACCAAGGAAAATTGATCTTCCGGTTCTGTGCTGTTATCATCTGTATTGCAGGATACAATAGCAAATAATGATAATATCAAGAGTAAATATTTTAAATTTCTCATAAAACCTTCTTTAAAAAAAGCAGCAGGAGCAGTACTCTCTGCTGCTTTTTAGTATTATTATTCGTTAGATGCACCGGGAGTGGGAACTGTAAAGAATTGCCATGTTGCTCCACCATCTGGTAATCTACCTTCAGAAATATCAGTAGTTTGAACACCAAATGTATATGAATCGATAATCGTAATTCCATCAACAGCAGTTAAACCAATATCTTCTCCATCACCGGAAAGTTTAACATCATCAAGATGTAATATGCCTTGCTCTGGCTCTTTGTCTGCCCAGATAATTAGGTATTCACCAGGATTTATAGTTGTTGAATCTGGAAAAGTTGTAGGAATCATACTGGTCATAAGTTCTGCAAGATCATCAGTGAAATACATACCACCGATATCACCAGGAATATTACCAGCATTATAGATTTCAATCCAATCATCAAAATCACCATGCTCATCAGCAAAGGTTGTGTCATTACTTGCTAAGAATTCATTAATAATGAAAACAACTACAGGTTCGTCACCACTTCCGTTTGCAGCACCTGGTGAAGGCATACTTGCGTGTCCGGCACCAAAGTAATCCCATGTTTCTTCACCATCTGGTACTCTACCATAAGAGATGTCAGCAAACTGCTCAACAAAAGTTAATGAATCAAGAATTGTGGTTCCATCAGTATCAGTAAGTCCGATTTGTTCTCCACCAGCAGACAGTTTAACATCGTCAAGATGAAGAATTCCCTGTTCCGGTTCTTTATCTGCCCATAATATAAGATAGCCACCTGGTTCGATAGTTGTTAAAGTTGGGTCTGTTGTTGGAATTTGGCTTGTCATCAGCTCTTCCAGATTATCAGTAACATACATCCCACCAATATCGATAGCTTCATCACCTGCATTGTAAATCTCAATCCAGTCCTCGTGATCACCATTTTCGTCGACAATGTTGTAATCATTTTTCGCTAAAAATTCGTTGATAACAAGATTTGCACCAGTTGTATCCGGTCCAGTTGAATCGTCATCACTACATCCCATCAGCAGGAACATACCTGCTGCCAGAATAATTAACCATTTTACAAATTTCATTTTACCCTCCGTTATTTTTCTTTCAATCCACACATAACAAAGAAACTTATAAGCATAAAAGTTTCAATCTATTTTTCATTAATGATTAATTATTAGGTCCACCCGGTGTTGCCGGATCGAGAATTTCCCATGTATCGCTACCATCAGGAACACGTCCGTTGGACATATCATCTGGTACAACGATAGTATTTTGCTGGTCAACTATAACTCCATCAGGATCAACCAAAGCAAAATCTTCATCATCACTTAGTTTGAAAGCTAAATGTAGGATGCCGGGATTTGCTTGAGAGTCGCAATCTAAAACCAGGTATTCACCAGGTTGAATTGTTGTCATTGCAGGATCAGTTGTTGGAATTACAGACTGGGTAAGATTTTCCAGGTCGTCAGTTAATGACCATCCACCAATATCAATTGCTGTATTACCTGCATTATAAAGCTCAATCCAATCTGGATAATCATCAAATTCTCCAGCGTAAGCATTGTCATTATGGCTCATAAACTCATTAATAACTAAACCTCCAACTGGTGGTGTGCCACTAACATTTGCAGCTCCGGGAGTAAAATCTACCATTGCTTCCCAATTATCGCTACCATCCGGTGCTCTACCAAATGAGATATCAGTTTCCTGTTCTGCATAAGTGTATTGATCTATAATAGTAGTTCCATCAACATCAGTTAAGGCTATATCTTCACCGCTACCGCTTAACTTGATATTTACATGAAGAACACCTTGATCTGGTTCTTTATCTGCCCAAAGTACTAAGTAGCCACCAGCAGCTACAATTGTTTCTGTGGATCCGGCTGGTATTTGCCAAGTAGTCATAGATGTATCGCTTATGGCATCAGTAATATAGATGCCTGCGAGATCAAGGTCAAAATCGCTTGGGTTATAAATTTCAATCCAGTCATCAAATTCACCATTTTCATCAGCATACGCTGAATCATTACTTGCCATAAATTCGTTGATAACAAGATTAGTAATATCTGGCTCAGGATCATTACCAGTTGGACCGTCATCATCAGTGCTGCAACTTACAACAAATAAACTAATCATTAAGGCAATTAGTAATAATTTAAAGTATTTCATTATTCCTCCTATCATTTTAATACATTACAACAATTCTAGCAGCTAGAATACTGAAATCATCATTTCCCAGCAAATTGCCAGTACCATCAGCAGTGTCAGAATTATCCACCATAATATAGTTCATCATAAAACGAACACTTGGATTTGGATACCAATTTAACCCAAAAGCTATGTTGGCAGCTTTTCCACCAAATATTCCCGGTGTACCAGCAGCAAAGGCACTTTCGTTTTGATAGGCATCTTCATCTGTCATATCTATATAGCTGTAACGTGCAGCAAGTTCCCAAGCACCAAGTTTATTAGATTTTGGGATAATCTTACCAAACTCACCTTCTTCCATCAGGTATGGTTTAGATTCTCCGGTTAATACCCAGGATAATGAAACATAGCCACCATTAAAACTAGCATCTTTAAGATCTTTTTCTCTTTTCATCATCGCCATCATGTATTCACCCTGAAGATGAATATTCTTTAAACGGAAAGCTCCCTCTCCTCCAAAAACATTTTCGTTATCTATACCAGTCACTACATCCAGATCTATTATTTCGGTGTCACCCATTTTACATTCGGGTTCAAATTTCCAGTCTTCTTCCTGTCCTTTTGAATCTATGGTTGTATGACTGAAAGCTGCACCACCAATATGAAGAGTCATATCATCTTTATTAATTGGAGCCAGGGCAATTCTTCCGCCAAAACCTAATGCTTCATCAACTCTACTGGACTCTTTGATATTGAATTCCTGACCATAAACAGCTAAAGAAATATGATACATCGACCCCCATCTGGTATAACCAACTCCGCATCGTCTACCGACAGCAAAGAGATTCGGGTAGGCTCTTTCCATGAAAGTTAACAATCTTGAACTGGTAAGTTCTTCAATGCTGAACGGCACTTTGAACTGGCCAAATTTTAAGAAACTATTTTCCAATCCATCATAACGAAGCCACATATCCTTAGTATCTACTACATTGTCTGCAAAATCAAAATCCAGCTCTGCACTCCAATCTTCCCACAATTTTGTTTTCACTCCAAATCGTGCTCTTCGTAACATTGTACCATTACGAAAGTCATTGTCATTGCCCATGAATTGCGCATAATCCATGTAAATCCTTACATCCAAACGAGTTTCAAATTGACCGTCATCAGATTTCCATTTCAACAATCCATTATCCCAGCCTGTACTACCTGGTGATGTCTCTGCAGTAAGAATACTTACTACAAAGAGTGTAACTACTAACAGAATAATTTTTTTCATCTTTTCCTCCATTTTTTAATTATTCGTCTTTCAATTTTTGATACATCTTTTTATTATAAATTTTATTTTGTAAAATTGGCCAGGCAAAAGAAACAAGCGCCAAAACTAAAAGTATTAAACTTACAGGACGTGTGAAGAAAATGGTGTAATCTCCCATCATTACAGCTCTACGAAAATTAGTTTCTGCTATGTTACCTAAAACTATACCTAATACTATCGGTGCTACGGGGTAATTATATCTTCTCAAGATCCAACCAAAAATTCCAAAACCCAAGCAGGCAGCGATATCGAAGAAAGAATAACGCACTGCAAAACTACCAATTATCGATACAGCAAAGATCATAGGATAGAGGATTTTCTTGGGAACAGCGGTAACCCTTACCCATAATCTGCTACCAAATAATCCAAGAACCAATAAAACTATATTTGCAATTAGTAAACTTGCGAATAATCCGTAGATAATTTCCGGATTATTCTTAAAAAGTTGCGGTCCCGGAGTAAGATCATGAATCATCAAAGCACCAATGAGCACTGCTGTAGAAGCACTTCCTGGAATTCCAAGAGTTAGAAGTGGAACCAATGCACCACCTACGGAACTACTATTTGCAGCTTCAGCAGCAGCAACTCCTTCCAGGCTTCCATGTCCGAATTTCTCAGGTTCTTTACTTGTTCTTTTTGCTACATCATAAGAAATAAATGATGCAATTGTAGCTCCGGCACCTGGAAAAATTCCAATCAGAGTTCCCATTATTGACGATCTAACAATTGTTAATTTCAATTTCCAGTAATCAAGGATTGTTGGCCATTGTGTTTTCTCTAATTCAATTTTCTTACTCTTAAAATTTTGTTCGTCGATCTGCTTAAATACTTCGCTAAGAGCAAAAAGTCCGATCAAAGCCGGAATTAAAGAAAATCCGTCGTAAAGATGAACCGAACCGAAAGTGAATCTGCTGACGCCTGAAATGGGATCAATTCCGACAGTGTTAATTAGCAGGC
>JABIME010000320.1 GCA_018654125.1 Candidatus Cloacimonadota bacterium | reverse complement strand
TAGTACAAGAACAGCTGTAAAAATACTCATTGCTCCTACTCTAACCATTTGGAACATTTGAGCAAATCCGGCTGGATAACGAGCAATAATACCGGCAAAAATGATCAGTGAGATCCCGTTACCAATACCATGTTCTGTAATCTGCTCTCCAAGCCACATAATAAACATCACGCCTGTAACCATTGTTACAACACTTGTAAATACAAATAAGAACCCAGGATTTGGAACAGCTCCTTCTACACCAGATTGCAAGAACATTGTAATACCTATTGCATTAAAAGCTGCAATAAATACAGTTCCGTATCTTGTGTATTGAGCTATTTTCTTTTGTCCTTCAGCTCCTTCTTTTTTCAATCTTTCAAAGAATGGAATAACTCCACCCAAAAGTTGAATAACAATTGAAGTTGTAATGTACGGCATGATACCCAGTGCAAAAACAGATGCACGCCCAAGGTTACCACCAACAAAAAGGTCGAACATACCAAAAAGGTTTCCGCCTGATTGGCTGGCTCCGCCAATGAACTGTGATAATGCTTCTGAATTTATACCAGGAATAGGAATGTAACTTCCCAATCTATAGATAACCAAGATCAATGCTGTAAAAAGAATTTTCTTTTTAAGATCCGGTATCTTGAAAATGTTACTTATACTTTTCCACACTTTAAATAACCTCCGCAATTCCGCCTTGCTTTTCGATCAACTCTTTTGCAACTTTTGAAAAAGCATTAGCTTTTATTATGATCTTTCTGTCAAATACTTCAGATCCCTTTGCAAGAATTTTTACAGGAGCGATCTCATTAGCTTTTGGCTTGCGGATCAAATTTAGTTCTTCAAGTGATGGAATATCAAATTCTTTTGCTTCCAATTCTTGAAGATCATTGAGATTAACAATTCTAAATTGTTTTTTAAATATATTGGTAAAACCTCTTTTAGGTAAACGGCGCTGCAGAGGCATCTGACCACCCTCAAACCAAGCTGGAATATTTCCACCGGAACGAGATTTTTGCCCTTTGTGTCCCTTACCGGCTGTTTTGCCAAGACCAGAACCATGACCTTTACCTAATCTTTTTTTACCTGTTTTTATATTAGGACGTTCGAGATTATGAAGTTTCATTATTTCTCCTCTTACTACTTCTTAGCTTCACTTGGCTTAGCTTTCTTTGGAGTTGCTTTAGCTGTAGTAGTTTTCTTAGGTGCTGCTTTTTTTACTGTCGCCTTCTTTTCAGCTGGCTTCTTTGCAGTTACTTTCTTAGCTGTTGTTTTCTTTTCAGTCACCTTTTTTACTGTTGCTTTTTTAGTAGTCTCTTTTTTTACTGCTGTTTTCTTTGGAGCAGCCTTTTTTGGTGTATCTTTTTTCTCAACTGTTTTTTTAACAGCTGGCTTTTTAACAGCTTTTTTCTCTTCTTTGATCTCTTCAACTTTTACAAGATGAGCAACCTTAAAGACCATGCCACGGATAACAGGATTATCATCATGAATTTTTGTTCTATTGATCTTACCGAGACCAAGAGCTACAATAGTTCTTTTTTGATCTTCCTTTCTGCCAATAACACTGCGTACCTGAGTTACTTTGAGTTTCATTTTGCAACCTCCTCAGATATTTTCTTTCCGCCGATCTCTTCAATGGTTTTACCACGAAGTCTGGCAACTTGAGCAATGGTTCTAAGTTCTTTTAATCCGTTAACTGTTGCTTTAACAACATTAGCAGAAGTATTGGAACCTAAAGATTTTGTAAGAATATCTTGAATTCCTGCAGCTTCCAAAATGGCACGAGCAGGTCCACCCGCGATAATTCCTGTACCAGGAGATGCAGGTTTAAGCATAATCCGGCTTGCTCCGAAGCGACCAATAATTTCATGAGGGATAGTTCCCTTAACTATTGGAACTGTGAACATTGTCTTTCCGGCTCTACCTTTAGCTTTTTGAATAGCATTAACGATCTCGTTAGCTTTTCCTGTTCCTACACCAACTTTACCTTCTTTATCTCCCACAACAACTGTTGCGTTAAAACTAAAATTTCTACCACCCTTAACTACTTTTGCAACACGATTAGTATCTACAATCTTTTCTACTGCAAATTCGGGTTCATTTGAACGAGGATTTCCTTTTCTTTTATCCAAAATTCCTCCTAAAATTCCAAACCAGCTTTACGAGCACCAGCAGCAAGAGCTTTCACTCTACCATGGAATAAATATCCCGCTCTATCGAAACAAACTTTCTTGATCCCTTTTTCTATAGCGATCTCTGCAAGTTTTTGTCCAACTTCAAAGCTTTGTTCTGTTTTCTTTTTTGATTTATCAACTTTCAGATCTTTTGAAATTGTTGAAAATGATGCTAAGGTTGTACCTGTTGTATCATCAATGATCTGAGCACTTATATTCTTGAGACTTCTGAAAACTGCCAAACGCGGCATTTCAGGAGTTCCAAATATTTTACCTCTAATAGCAAGTCTTCTTTTAGCACGAGCTTTATATCTTTTATAGGAAACTGATTTTTTATCCATAATGTCCTCTTCTATGCTGTTGCAGCAGTTTTACCAGGTTTAATGCGTACATATTCACCTTTATAACGTATGCCTTTACCTGTAGCATAGTTTAAAGGAGGTCTACATTTTCTGATCTCTGCAGCAAATTTGCCAACATCTTCTTTTTGGATTCCGCTAATTTTTATATTAGCTTGAACCCCAAGAGCACCTTGCTCTCTTCTTGGAACTAATTCAGCTTCCACTTTAAGGTTTTCTGGGATCTGCATTAGGATGTCATGAGAGAAGCCAACATTTAGCTTTAACCATGGACCCAATACTTCAGCAGAATATCCAGTTCCAATTATTTGTAATTCTTTTATATAGCCTTCAGAAAGACCAATAATCATATTGTTAACCAATGATCTGGTAAGGCCATGGAAAGATTTCTGATTTTTAGAATCATCTCTTCTTTCTACAATTAATTTATTCTCTTCTTGTTTTATAGTGATCCCATCTTGAAATGTATATGTGAGTTCACCATTCTTTGAAGAAACAGTAATTGTAGTATTTTTAATTTCTACCTTTATACCTTCCGGTACTGGTACAGGAGTTTTTCCAATTCTAGACATAATATTCTCCCTTTACCATACTTTACAGATATACTCACCACCGACTTTCATCTCGCGAGCTACTCTATCTGTAATTACGCCTTTATTTGTAGAAATAATGGCACAACCTGTGTTATTATATACAGAAGGAACATTCTTTGAATTAATATAAACACGTAATCCGGGTTTACTAATTCTAACTATTCCTTTTAATACTGCTTCACCAAGGTTTGTATAGCGAAGGTTGATAAAGATCTTTTTTCTATAAATCTTTTTTTCCGGTTCTCTTTCGAGAAGCTCATAGCTATTTACATAATTCTCTTCAGAGAGAATTTTTACTATCGCTTCACTTACATTACTATGATTAATAATGACCGTTTTATGGTCCGCCCGATATGCGTTCCTTATCATAGTAATAGCATCAGCGATCGGATCTGTACAACTCATTTTTTTCTCCTTAATCCCTTTTGATATTTTTTTACCAACTAGCTTTTTTAACTCCAGGTATCTGACCTTCTGAGGCCAATTTTCTAAAGCAAAGACGGCATACTCCAAAATCTCTCATATAAGCTCTGGAACGACCGCATATTTTACAGCGTGAATATTTTCTCACTGCGTACTTTGGAGTTCTTTTCTGTTTTACGACCCATGATTTCTTAGCCAAAATTACTCCTTCCTTAATTTTTCTTGAACGGCATACCAAGGAAACGAAGAAGTTCTCTTCCTTCTTCATCGCTCTTAGCTGACGTTACAATTGTAATATTTAAACCTCTAACAGCATCGATCTTATCATATTCAATTTCTGGGAAAACTGTTTGCTCTTTAATTCCCATTGAATAATTCCCACGTCCGTCAAAAGATTTATTTGATGTACCCCTAAAGTCTCTAATTCTTGGAATAACTATCGAGATAAGTCTATCTACAAATTCGTACATAACTTCACCACGAAGAGTTACTTTACATCCAATTGGCATTCCTTCTCTTAATTTAAAATTAGAGATAGATTTCTTTGCCTTTGTTACTATTGGTTTTCTACCTGTGATAGTTGTTAGCTCTTTAACTGCATTATCTAGTAACGCTTTGTTTTGAGTAGCTTCACCAACTCCAATATTAACAGAAACTTTTTCTAGTTTTGGAACACAATGCACATTATCAAATCCAAAATGTTTCATCAGAGAAGGAATTACTTCTTTGTTATATTTTTCTTGTAATCTATTCATCCCAATCTCCCTTAGATCTCATCACCGGTTTTTTTACAAACACGTGTTCTGGAGTCTCCATGCTCTTTAAATACAGCACGAGTTACATCATTGATCTTATCATTATACAATTTCACATTTGAAATATGAATAGGAGCTTCTTTTTCTACAATACCACCCTGCTGATTTTGCTGATTAGGGCGAGTATGTTTTTTGATAAAGTTAACTTTTTCAACAATAACCCTGCTTTCTTTTGGTATTGCTTTAAGAACTTTACCTTTTACTCCTTTGTATTTCCCAGCAATAACTACAACGTTATCACCTTTTTTAATTCTCATCTTTTTTGTACCTTGTTTTTTATTATTACTCTTAAACATAGTTACCTCTAAAGAACTTCTGGTGCAAGAGAGACTATCTTCATAAATCCATGTTCTCTCAATTCACGTGCAACAGGACCAAAGATACGAGTAGCAATCGGCTCTAATCTTTCATCAATGATAACGGCCGCATTATCCTGGAAACGAATATATGTTCCATCAGGTCTACGAACTTCTTTGTGTGTACGCACGATAACAGCTTTTTCTACAGCACCTTTTTTAATCTTACCATTTGGTGTTGCTGATTTAATAGCAACAACAATAACATCACCGAGACTAGCGTATCTTCTCTTTGATCCACCAAGAACTTTGATACATTGAGCTTTCTTTGCCCCGGAGTTATCTGCTATAATTAATTTTGTCTGAGCTTGAATCATTTCAGACTCCTTATTTACTTTTCGTAATTATTTTGCTCAATGACCATCTTTTATGACGGCTTATCGGATTGCTTTCTGCTATAAGAACAACATCACCGATTCCACATTCATTATTTTCATCATGAGCTTTAAATTTTTTGTGTCTTCTAACAATTTTTTTATATAGTGGGTGCTTGAACTGACGTTCAACCTTCACTACAATTGTTTTATCCATTTTGTCGCTAACGACAGTGCCTGTTTTGGTTAATATTCTTGCCATGTTAACCTCTTAATTCCCTTTCTGTTAAAAGAGTTTTCATGCGAGCAATGTCTTTCTTAACATCTTTTAATTTATTTGCATTTTCCAAACGGTTCATAGATTGTTGAAATCTTAAATTGAACAATTCTTCCTTGCTGTCATGAAGCTTTTGTGTGATCTCTTCATTAGTCATTTCACGCAAATTTGAAATTTTCATTATTCAACTCCCTCTCTAATCGCTAATTTTATTTTCACAGGAAGTTTGTATCCTACGAGACGATTGATCTCTTTTGCAGTTTCTACATCTACACCTTCAAATTCAAAGATGATTCTACCAGGTTTAACAACGGCAACCCAATATTCCGGTGCTCCCTTACCTTTACCCATACGAGTTTCAGCAGGTTTTGCAGTAATTGGTTTATCCGGAAATACGCGTATCCAAAGTTTACCGGCTCTCTTCATCTTACGTGAAATTGTTATACGTGCAGCTTCAATTTGACGACTAGAAAGCCAACCCGGTGCAGTAGAGTATAATCCGAAATCTCCGAAATTAAGAGTACTACCACGATAAGCCAAACCTCTGGTTCGTCCTTTCTGCATTTTTCTATATTTTACTTTTTTTGGTGCTAACATTTATAATCTCCTGAATTAATTAAGGATATCGCCCTTATAGATCCAAATCTTTATGCCAATAATACCGTAAGTTGTGTTAACTTCGGTAAGAGCATAATCGATGTCGGCTCTTAAAGTATGAAGAGGTGTTCTACCTTCATGATATCTTTCAGTACGTGCCATTTCAGCACCGCCTAAACGGCCTGAGCATTGAACCTTAATACCTTGTACGCCGCTTCTCATTGCATTGCGAATTGCAAATTTCATAGCTCTACGGAAAGATATCCTTCTTTGAAGTTGAGATCCAATCTCTTTTCCAACAAGTTTGGCATCTGTCCAAGAATCTTTTATCTCTTGAACATTTACAAACACGTTTAATTCATTCTTCTTGTTTTTGTTAACAAGAACTGTTAATTCGTTACGTAATTTTTCAATTTCTGAACCCTTACGGCCAATAACCTGTCCAGGTCTGGCTGTATGAATATCAATTGTAACTGATTTTGTTTTTCTTTGAATAATGATCTTGGAGATCATTGCATCTTTGAGTCTGTTATTAATGTATTTCTTGATCTTAAGATCTTCATGAAATTTATTAATATAGTCCACTCCTGATGCATACCATATAGAATCGAAATTTTTATTAACGCCAATTCTATAACTAACTGGATTAACTTTTTGTCCCAAGGGTAGCCTCCTCTTCTTTATCCAAAATATGCAGTGTGATGTGACAAGTTCTTCTTCTGATAACAGTTGCTCTACCTTGAGCACGTGGTCGGAATCTTTTCATTATCGGACCGTCATCAGCAAAAACTTCACTGACGAACATGTTATCAACATCAACCTTTCCTTCTTTCATTGTTGCATTTGCAATTGCAGAATTAAGAAGTTTCCCAACATCAGCCGCAACACTTTTCTTCGAGAATAGCAGTATTTTTTGAGCTTCGGGTACAGACTTGCCGCGGATAAGATCAAGGATCAATCTTGCCTTTCTGGCCGAACCTCTTAAGTTCCTGACTCTGGCTGTTGCTTCCATTACTATCATCTCCCTTTTTCTTTAATCTTTGTTTCTTGTTTTATGACCACGGTATATACGAGTGGGAGCAAATTCACCTAATTTGTGTCCAACCATATTTTCTGTGATATACACGGGTATAAATTTACGACCATTATGGACAGCAAATGTATGTTCAACAAATTTAGGTAAAACAGTTGATCTTCTAGACCAAGTTTTAATAACTTCTTTTTTACCTGCTTCATTCAATACATCTACTTTTTTCTCTAGATGCGTATCTACAAAGGGTCCTTTTTTAATCGATCGAGACATATTTCTTCCTTCTATCGTTTCTTTTTAGACTTAATAATGTACTTATCTGAGTACTTACGTTTCTTACGAGTATGACCACCTTTGGCCAATACACCCCATGGTGATACTGGGTGACCACCACCAGATGTTTTCGCTTCACCACCACCCATTGGATGGTCTACTGGATTCATAACAACACCACGAACCGTTGGTCGAATACCTTTCCAGCGATTACGCCCTGCTTTACCGATAACAATTGAATCATGTTCTGTGTTTCCAACTTGCCCGATAGTAGCATAACATTCTTTTCTAATAAGATGAATGTCATTTGATGGCATTTTCACGTGAACATATCCACCTTCTTTAGCCACAACTTGTGCATATGAGCCAGCACTTCTTGCTATTTGGCCACCTTTACCTTCTTTAAATTCAACATTGTGAACAGTTGTTCCAAGTGGAATTCTATCAAGTGGGAGAGCGTTCCCCACTTTAATAGGAGCTTTTGGTCCTGAAATTACCTGGTCGTCAACCTTCATGCCCAATGGTGCAAGAATGTATCTTTTCTCTCCATCAACGTAGAAGAGTAAAGCGATTCTAGCGCTTCTGTTAGGATCATATTCAATGGCTGCAACTTTTGCAGGAATTTCATGTTTGTTTCTTTTAAAATCGATAATTCTATAATGTTTTTTATGACCACCACCACGATGACGACATGTAATTCTACCATGATGATTTCTTCCAGATTTTTGTGGAAGAGGTTTAATCAAAGATTTTTCCGGTTTAGTTTTTGTGATCTCTTCGAAAGTAAAACCGGTCTTGAATCTCATCGTTGGAGTAATCGGTCTATATTTTTTAATTCCCATTCTAATTCTCCCTATGCCTCAAACTCGGCTATTGTATCGCCTTCTTTAAGTTTGACTATAGCCTTTTTCCAATCGGCACGTTTTCCTGAATATCTTCCCATGCGCTTAACTTTACCACGCTGGCAAATTGTATTCACTCGGATCACATCTACATTGAAAATATTTTCAATTGCTTTAGCGATCTCTATCTTGTTTGCATTAACGCTAACTTTAAAAGTATAGCTATTAGTAGCATGTTGAATTGAAGAAGTTTTTTCGGTTATCATTGGTGCGATAACTATTTCTCTTGCTTGTTTCATTTTGCAAATACCTCCTTCATTTTATTCAATGCAGCTTCTGTAATGATTAGGCAGTTGCAATGAAGTACTTCATAAGGATAAACACTATCTGCTCTATCCAATTTTACATAAGGGATATTAGAAAAAGATTTGATCACATTAACATCGCTTCCATCTATAAGGATGAGCTTTCTGCTTTTTTCCGGTGTAATCTTTGCGAGTAATTCTTTAGCAGCTTTTGTGTTTGGCTTATCGAAATCGAGTGAATCAACCAAGATCACTTGTTTTTCGTTAGCTCTTTCTGTTAACGCAAGCTTAAGTGCTAATCTTTTCTTTTTCTTTGGAATTTTCTTATACCAATCTTTTGGTTTAGGGCCAAATGCAACACCACCACCAACACGAAGTGGAGTTCTTAAATTACCAGGTCTTGCATTACCGGTTCCTTTCTGTTTATATAGTTTTTTACCACTACCCGTTGCTTCCGCACGAGTTTGTGTTGAAGAAGTCCCTTGTCTTTGGTTGCCGAGATATGTCTTAATAACTTCATAAATTAAAGCTTTAGGATTTTTTGATTCTACAGCAAAAAGGGTTTTAGGAAGAGTCTTTGTTCCTGTTTCTTCACCTTTCATTGAATATTTATTTATCTTTAACATTATTTCTCCCAAATTACAGTTCTTTTCTTAGGCGAACTATTGAATTTCTATGCCCGGGAATGGCACCTTTAACCATTACCAGATTCTTTTCAACATCAACCTTAACTACTTGTAGGTTAAGAACTGAAACTTTATCAACACCTTGATGTCCGGGAAGTTTTTTCCCTTTGAATACTCTGGCAGGAGTAGCACATTGACCTATCGAGCCAGGCCCTCTATAAGATTCATGAACACCATGTGACGCTTTAAATCCATGAAAGTTGTGACGTCTCATTACGCCCTGAAATCCTTTACCTTTTGAGGTTCCAGTTACTTTAAGCAACTCGTTTTCTTCGAACATGCTAACATCAAAGATTTCACCTTCATTAATATCTTTGTATAATTTAAGACGGAATTCTTTGAGATATCTGTATGCAGGGCTATTATGCTTTTTGAAATGTCCTAACATTGGCTTGCTTACTTTTTTCTCATCAACTTCTTCAAAGCCTAATTGTACTGAATCGTATCCATGTTTATCTTTATTTTTACGATGAATAACGCGACATGGCCCAGCCTGAATAACGGTTACAGGAATTACATTTCCCTTAGCGTCAAAAATTTGGGTCATACCTATTTTTTTTCCTATTAATCCTATCATCTCAAACTCCTTTACGTCCTGATCTCAACATGTACACCAGCAGGAAGATTTAATTTCTTTAATGCTCCTGTTGTTTGTGGTGTAGGATTTACTATATCGATCAATCGTTTGTGCACTAACATTTCAAATTGTTCCTGTGCTTTTTTATTAACGTGTGGAGATTTTAAGACCGTGTAAAGAGATCTTTCTGTAGGAAGAGGAATAGGCCCAACGATCTTAGCGCCAGTGTTTTTTGTGTTTTTAACTATCTCTGCTACAGATTTATCTAATAAGCGATAATCGTACGCTTTAAGTCTTATTCTAATCTTATTTTCGTTATTTGTTTTTCCCACTATTTCCTCCGAAATTACCCAATAACATCGCCAACAACGCCAGCACCAATAGTTCTACCACCTTCACGAATCGCATAACGAAGACCTTTCTCCATTGCGATCGGGGTAATGAGCTCTGCTGATATTGTTACATTGTCACCTGGCATTACCATCT
>JABIME010000037.1 GCA_018654125.1 Candidatus Cloacimonadota bacterium | reverse complement strand
GTCTGCACCAACATAATCTATAACGTTATATTTTGTTGAATCTTGTGTTTTACTAGTTATTGAATCCCAATTTGGGAGATAATCAATGTTTTTTGCAAATTCCTTAAAATATAATGTCCAGCCCACTGCTCCATGTTCCCAAGGTGTTTTACCACTTATTAAGCTGGTTATAGCTGCGCTTGTTGTAGATGGGAAAACAGAAGTAATGGGTGAGATGTAGTTTTTACTCATAAATTTTGTGGAGGATGCAAACTTGTTAAGCAGATTAATTCCAAAACCATCAAGAACAAAAAGGACAAGATTCTTTTTCTTTTTAAGAACTTTTGTATCAAGCTGTTTCAGCGGAGGATGATCAGTTTTGATATCGTAAATTTCTAAGATGGATGAGACTAAATTTACAATAGAATTTTTATAATCAGGATATACAATATTCATATTCATCTATAAATATTTGTATCAAGTTTAACACTTTTAACATACATGATCTCACACGAACCATCTCCGGTATCGGTTCTGGTTTTACTTGATCTCCAAGAAACATTACCATTCTTATAATTACCTGAAATATTTATTAGAAAGCCCTCTAAAACGATCTTATCATTTTTCTTCGCAGATAGAACTGCTTTGCGAACATTATCGTTAGCTGGTACTATATGATGATTAGAAGAATGTATTGATATATATTTTTGCGTAATTTTACATTCACTACCAAATCTGTATCTGTACCAACGAAGCGTCTGTCTTACATCGATATGCTCCAAATTTTCTGGTTTTGAAACATCACCCCAGCCTAAAGCAAAATCAACAGGGGAGATTATTGATGCCCATTCGGAAGCATATCTCTTCCTACTAAGAATAACAGCTGATACTTTATATTGTGCAAATGGCGTTATTACAGCTTCTAGACCTTTTGAATTATGTAAAATATCTACTTGGTCAAACAGGGGGTACTGTGCTGGGTTTAGTGATGTGTCTATAGATGTAAAATCTTCTTCCACTACAACAGGTTGTTGCAAATAGAGGTATCCTACACCTGTTAAAATTGCAATAATAAATATTATAATTAGAATGATCTTCATTTTTTCTCCATTTATGTATCCTCTCATCACATTTTTAGGTTACAAATTAATAATTTCTTAATAAACAGAGCAAGCTGTTTTTTTTGCATTATGCTAAAAGAAATTGTTTCTATAAGTCATCAACTCATTTTCTAAATTGTGGATATTAAATTCTGTTTCAATGAGTGATTTGAACGTATGTCCTTTTACATCAAGTAGATATGTAACTAGAATGCGATATTTTAAATAACTGAATGCAGATGAAAAAGAATTTGAACCTGTGTAAACTTCATTAATGCCAGCACTTAAGTTAAGTGAATTCTCTCCAGAAACATATTCACAATATCCCTCTTTTTTCCATGTTTGTAAATTTTTATTCACCTTTACACCAATTTCATTTTCTATAAGTTTATGAGTTGCTTCATGTACGATCACGCTAGAGAGCGAGCGCTCATTATCTTCAGTTGCATTTCTATAAACCAAGTTGTTCACAATATCTGTTTTTGAAATAAAGATGTTATTTATTATTGGGTATGTTGCTGCAAAAGCATCTTTTAATGAAGGGCAAAAAATTGAGTATGGGTTAAAATTAGAACTTATGAAAATTTTAAAATTTAAGGAGTTATCGTAGATCTCTGAGGTTAAAAGTTTTTCTTCTACTTCATCTAAAACTTTGTAAATATTGTCGTCTATCTTGGTGTCGCAGTATATATTGAACTGTTTATAATTTATATGATTACGATATAAACTTAAGTTTGGGAAGAGTATAAATATTATAAAAATCACAGCCAGAATAATTATAAAATAGAATCCTTTATATCTCATAAAATCACCTCTGATAAATAATAAATATTTGCATAATAAATTTGTAAAGAATATTATCTAGCTCTGTTTGTTAATAGTCAGTTTTAGATTTATTGTTTGACAAGAAATTAGAATTTTAATTATTCAAAAATATAAAATATGAGAGGGAGTCATCTTATGAAAAAATATACACTTCTAATTCTTATGAGTTTCTTATTGATTATATCAGCATGTTCAAATAGAGAAAAAGGTCCTGAGACAAAATCTGATATGGGATTTGAGAAAATGGAAGAGATTATTATTCCTGAACTTGCTTTTGAACGTTTTAAAGATTTCATAAGCACTGAAAATCCTATAATAACACAATATAAATGTGAAACCGTTTTAAAACTTCTTGAAGAACTAAAGCCTGTTACAATGGATCTGATAAAAAGTTCTGAGTCAGAAGAAGAGGCACTTCTTGAAATTGCAAATGGCATCGTGCAAAAAGATGGATATAATAATCTTGATGATTATGCAATTGCATTAGATAAGTTAACTTGGATAGCTGGAACTTATATGAAAATGATAGATTTAGAATTATTTCTACAAAGAGACAAGGAAGTTCCTGCAATAAAATTTTTAGGCGAGAATCTAGAAAGAAGATTCAAAAAATATTCAATGACACGTTCTGATATTGAGCTTATTATATCAAATTGGCCAGCTGTTGAAAATGCACTCGGAACAATGAATGAATTAGCTAGATCAATGGATGAATATAGGCAAAAGAAAAATTAAGATATACAATAATTATAAGAACAATCCCCCAGCATGTTTAGATGAATGTTGAGGGATTTTTTTTGTATCAACTATAATTTTTTTGTTTATCTATTAGATAACACTAGAATATTATTCATGATGTCATTCGGTAGATTTTTGAATTTTATTTTTTCTTTTGAATAAACTTCACCAAAGAGTGTGTCTTTGGGTACGTTAATCACATAATCGATTCTTGCACGGCAATCTTTAGATGTACTCACGGTTCTAATATTAAGTCCATTAAATGTGTTTAGTGTCATATGTATATCGTTAAGATAATTACAATTATGGTATGTTCTTTTAATTGCAGTTATCTTTATGTAATTCTTGTTCCATCCTATAAACTTGATAGAACCGTTAACATTATATACACTTAATTTTTCACCTGGTTTTATCGCGTAATTAGTGCAAATATTTTTTGTGTAAGGTTTGTTTCTTTCTATAAATGATAATTTATTAGAGAATTGATTAGTAATTTTAGGTACACGATTAATAGAACTGGTATTAGATAATGCCGTTAGATTGAGACAAACTAATAAAATAATTAATAATGTAAGAGCTTTCATTTTAACCTCCATGTTCATATGGAAGGATAAAAAGCATAATTTATACCAAACTATAAATATGAGTATAACTACTATTGAAATAGATACTTAAGGTTGTATGGGCTATGTGTTATGTAGTAACTATTTTATATTAATGATAATTCTTATTAATTCAGCTTATCAAAATGATAATAATGTGACTATATTAGTTTCCCTAACTCTTTAATGCATAAATAAGTGCAGTTGTAAGTTTTAAAACATCCTCATTTGTTTTCTCTAACAACCAAGACAGCTTACGAGCAATCTCAAGTAGCATTTTAAAACCAATTTCAGGATTCGATTTGCAGATACTCATAAAATCTTTATGATCAATTGTATATACCGTGCACTCTGTTTTTGCCTTACAAGTAGCTGTGCGTTTATGTAAACCTAATAACCCAATTTCACCAAAAAAAGCATGATCATCAGCACAAAGAGAAATGAATGTTTTATCTATTTTTTCCTGTTCATCTATCATTGTCATCTTTTTGGAAATCACAACCTCACCTTTTAATAAAATAAATAGTTTATCACTATCTCTGTTCTCTTGAATCAGAAATTCATTCTCTTTATATTTTACTATTTTTAGTTTGGAAGAGAAAACACTCAACTCCCCACTCGTTAATTCTTTAACCAGATTCACGCTCTTAAGAAAGTTAAGATCCATATCATCTCCTACAATACGATTGCTTTATCTGTATCTTGAATTATGTAATCAGATTCAGGTTTAAGTTTTATACGATTTTTAACTTTATCAGCTTTGAACTTCTTTGCTGATTGCTCAAATTGGCTTTTTATAAATTGATCAATAGAAGATGAATCATCTGAAATGATCTCATCTATCGAAACTTCTGGGAAAATAGAAACGATACCCAGTGTTAGTAAATTACGCTCCTCTCTGAAGAATTCAGAGAGTTCCTTAAACTCCTTGCCTACAAAAGTAGAAGGTATCTGGATCTCTTTGAATCCTTTGCCATCGGTAGATTTTAGAACTTCTTGCAAGAAATCTGGTACTGTCGGATTAATAGTTGAACTTGCTAAAAGGCTTCCACCCAAATTATCGTAAATAACAATATTAGAAATCTTCTCTCTGCGAATATTTGGAAGATACTTCTCATCATGTAATTGAAGGCTGATTTTTCCTTTCAATTTCATGTATGCAATGTTATGTGAAGCAATAATGGTTCGATCATCAGAAGGAGTTGAATTTGCCTTACTTTCATCAAAAAGCAGGATTATATGTTTTGCTTCTTTAATGTTTGCCTTAAGCAGTATTTCCTGATTTGTGAAGTCACCAATAATAAATTTGATTTGCAGATCAGGATAATGGTTTTGAAGTGATGAGAATTCTCCTTCGTCTAACTCATTAACAAGTACAATATTAGGAATCTCGGCAGGATCTAACTTGCTTATGTAGTCTAGTATCTTTTTCGCACTATTATTCCACCCACAAATTAATATATGATTTTTCTCTGTTATCTTATTCAAACCCTTTCTCTCCTTTATCTTCTTATCAATAAAACTGCTGGCAATAAATGCTGTAAAAATTGAGAATATTGTAAAACCCAGAAAAATAAAGATAATTCCAATTATCCTTCCCCAGAAAGTTTTTGGAACTAGATCTCCATATCCAACAGTTGTAATAGTAACAAGTGCCCACCAAATAGCATCAAAAAAATCCTTGATCACACTATTCGGATTCTTGAATTCAACTGCCCATACTGCTATTGCACCAGCAAGCACCACAAGGCAAATCATAATAATATTCTTCAATAATTGAATGATGTGCCTATTCTTATTCAAATTTCTATAAACTTTTCTCTTTAGTTTCACAGTACCTCTAAACTATTGTTTACTATCAAATTCTAGTTACGAACGTAATTATCATTAATTTTCTTGCAAGTAATTTTATTTGACAAAGGAATAATAAAACATTTTTTTAAATTAAAAGTTAAAGTAGGAATTTATGAAAGTAATAATAACGCAACGTGAAGCACTGAATGTTGTTGGAATGAGAATTCTAACAACAGTAGAGGAGAGTCGTATCCCGCAGCTGTGGAATGATTTCATTGTCAGAATGGATGAATTGGATGATGTTGCCGTTCCAAATTGCTCTCTTGGTATTTGTTTGAATGATGGTGACTCCGAATTTCTTGAGGATTCCAAATTTAACTACATGGTCTGTAAAGTTGTTAAAGATGATAGCACTGTTCCAGATGGAATGGAATATCGCGAGATATCTTCACAATTAGTTGCTGTATTTACGCACATAGGTTCTTTAGAGACACTTAGTGAAACATACGATTATATTTATGATAAATGGCTACCAGAAAGCGAATATAAATTAATTACAGCTGATGAGATCGAGTGGTATGATTCCCGGTTTAAATTTGGTGAGGATGATTCACAAATGGATATTCACATTCCTATTACAAAAAAAGATAGTGATGAAAATGATATTAATGATGGATTATTTTCTATTAATGAAAATTAAAACCAAATTAAAAGGAGAGAGAGATGATTATTATTGAAGTGAAAAAAAACAAGTTTGTGAATATCGATAATGTATTCAGAATGGATATTCTACGTAAAGATGATAATAATAATGTTTACTGGAGATTCTATACAAATGACGAATCATTCTGTTCAAGTAAGGAGTTCTCTGATGAACAGGAAGCTCATTCTTGGCTCTCTATGCAAATTGCTCGCGCACAAGGCTCGAAAGAAATAATTTCTTTATAAATCATTAAAATACTTATTCATAGTGAATTAGTGATGGGCAGATCGCGAAAATTGTGTGGATAGTTAATATAGAAATTAAAAAAAACTTGACCGATATAAATATAAAAAGAAAAAAAGTCGTTGCGTTTTAGAATACAAAAAGAGCGCAAATAAATTAGAGGAGGTTTTCATGATTAATGTTTTAAAAAACAGAGTACCTCAAGGTACTTCTGCCTAACAGGAAACCAATCCTGTAAAAACCAAAAAAGTCTTTATTCGTAGGCCTATAAATGGCTGAATAATATATAGGCTGAGAAATCAGCCAAATCTTGGTGGGATTGGTTCCTTTTTAAGGGCTATCCCACCATTTTTGTATCTAAAAATAAAGATACAAAAAGCTCGTGGGAAAACCCGCGAGCTTTTTTTTATTGATAGAAGTGAAATGAAATATAGTAAAACTGATTCTAGATCCGCGGTAAGAGCAGTTTATTTAAAATTCAAAAAAATAGGAGGAAACTATGTTTGAATTTATAGTAACCACGACAGAGTCGTATTTCGTGTTTTCTTACAGGGATTTTTTCGGAAGATTTTAAAGTAAAATTTCGAAATGTCTCTGTATGAAATCCCCAAAACAATAATTAAGGAGGTAGTTATGTTGGGATATGCAATGATCATAATTAATAATATGGTTTGTTATTATTACAGAGATGAGTGGATGTTAGATTAAATAATTTACCACTCCTCTCTGGAGTTTTGAAAAAAAAGAAACACAAAGAGGAGAAAATTTAAAAATGAATATGAATGAATTAGGATGGAACGAAGTTTTGCAAAGCGAATATGTTTCTAGATTGTTGAATTTGCAAAACCATAATAATGCAAAGAAGTTGGGGAAAATATTTCCTGGTAGAATTGCTTCGGAACAAAAAAATCTTTATAATGTGTTTACTTCAGACGGTGAGTATAGAGCAATTATTGCAGATAAACTCTGGTTCAATGCCTTTGATAGACAGGAATTACCAGCAGTTGGTGATTGGGTATTGCTTTCATTAGAGAATGGTTGTGAACAATTGAAGATCCAGGAGATAATGGAACGTAAGAGCACTTTGTCGCGGCAATCAATTGCATCGCATGGTAGGAAGTTCGATAAGTCTGGAACCAGTGAAGAACAAGTGGTTGCAACTAATATCGATACTGTGATCATGGTCGTAGCATTAGATTTTGATTATAATCTTCGTAAGATCGAACGATATCTTACACTCATGTGGAATAGCGGAGCAGATCCGGTTATAATCCTTAACAAAGCAGATCAGTGCGAGAATCAGGATGAGTTGAAAGCAGAAGTGGAAGCAATTTCCTACGGTATCCCGGTTCATACAATGAGTGCAGTTACTGGGCAGGGAGTAGATGAATTAGATCAGTATATCTCTTCTGGTAAGACCATAACATTCATCGGTTCTTCAGGAGTTGGAAAATCAACGATCATTAATCATTTAATCGGTGAAGAGGTAATGGAAGTAGGCGATGTACGTGAAGCTGATAAACGTGGTAGACATACTACTACACATAGGCAATTAATCCCATTATCATCAGGTGGAAATGTAATAGATAATCCTGGAATGAGAGAAATAAAGATCATTGGAAATGTAGATAATCTTAATCAGACGTTTCCGGATATTGTGAACTTGCAGAAATTGTGCAAATTTCGCAATTGCCAACATGAAACTGAGCCTGGTTGCGCAATATTGCAGGCAATTCATGATGGTGATCTCACAGAAAAACGGTATCAAAGCTATCTGAAACTAGGACGTGAGCTTGCTTATTTAGAACGTAGGAAAGATCAGCGACAGTTATATAACAAAAATGCTCGATCCAAACAAAGAGTATTAAAGGAAAAAATTAAAATACATAAAAGGTAGCTCAAGGCTACTGGCTAAAGTAAATTACTTTAACCAAAAGAGAATATTATGAAAAAAATGAAATTACTTTGGAACTTTATGAAAGGCAACAGGTCGTTATATGTTTTCTCGATCCTGGCTGTTGGTGCGGCAATATTTCTACGTTTCGCCTGGCCAATGGTGTTGCGCGTTACGATAGATTCGATAATTGGAAATAAGCCAATAGAAACTAGTGGTTGGATGCAGCCGATCATCATCAACGTATTCGATTTTCTTGGTGGAAAAAGTGTATTAGAGAAAAGCTTGTGGATGAGCAGTATTATCCTGATTTTACTAACACTTTCGCGCGGGATATTTTTATTTTTCAAAGGGAAATGGTCTGCAATTGCTTCTGAATCGATAGCCCGAAACATCAGAGATAAAGTATATGATCATCTACAATATTTGCCGTATGATTATCATGTGAAGGCAAAAACCGGTGATCTTATCCAACGCTGTACATCCGATGTAGAAACGATTAGACGTTTCTTATCAATGCAATTGGTGGAAGTGGGAAGAGCACTATTTATGCTGTTCTTTGCACTCTCATTTATGCTTCCGATGAGTGTTGAAATGACATTGGCTTCATTATCATTGATTCCATTCATCTTTGCATTTGCAGTTATTTTCTTTATAAAAGTTAAGGCTGCCTTTAAAGCTTCGGATGAATCGGAAGGAAGACTTTCAACTGTCTTGCAGGAAAATCTGAGTGGTGTTAGGGTTGTTCGTGCTTTTGCAAGGCAAAAATATGAAATCGATAAATTCGATGATAAGAATATAGAGTACCGTGATCTAACCTACAAATTGATACGTCTTTTAGCCTGGTACTGGTCAGTTTCAGATTTCCTAAGTCTCATTCAAATTATAGCAGTTACCGTTTTAGGGACATACTGGGCTGCAACAGGTGTTATTACTCTGGGAACATTACTGGCTTTTTCTACTTATGTAGGAATGCTACTTTGGCCTGTAAGACAATTAGGAAGAGTTCTTACTGATATGGGAAAAGCTCTGGTTTCTATAGAGCGTATTCAGGAAATCCTAGATGAACCTATCGAGGATTTGGATAAAGGAGATTCCCCAGAAAAGATAATAGGAAATATTGAATTTAAAAATGTAAGTTTTTATTATGAAAAAGGTAAATCAATTTTAGATAATGTTTCTTTCAAAGTTAAACAAGGTCAAACAGTGGCAATTCTTGGTCCAACCGGATCAGGAAAGTCAACACTGGTTGGATTATTGCCAAGACTCTATGATAATCAGGAAGGATCGATTAAACTTGATGGAATAGATGTGAAGAAAATTTCTAAAAGAGTTTTGCGTGAGAATATTGGCATTGTGCTGCAAGAACCATTCTTGTTCTCAAAAACGCTTAAGGATAATATCAGATTAGCAACTTCAGAGACTGAAGAAAAGGAAATCTTCAAGGCTGCTAAAATTGCTTCTGTACACGATGTTATCAAAAGCTTCGATGATGGATATGAGACAGCAGTTGGTGAAAAGGGTGTTACTCTCTCTGGTGGGCAGAAACAGCGAGTGGCAATTGCCAGAACGATTATCAATGGAAGCCCGATACTTATTTTTGATGATAGTTTGAGTGCTGTTGATACAGAAACTGATGCAGCAATTCGAAGGAGATTGAAGAAGTTGGAAAATAAAGCAACTACATTCATTATCTCGCATCGTCTCATTACTTTGGCAGAAGCTGATATGATCCTTGTTCTTGATGAAGGAAAAATTGTTCAGCAGGGAACACATCTAGAACTTATTGATCAAGAAGGTTTGTACAAAAGAGTGTGGGCTATCCAGAACTCTTTGGAAGAGGAACTTTCTTTAGAAGAAAAAGGATTAACAGAATCCTTGGAAAATGATGAAAAGCTTAAGATTAGTTAAAGAAATGATATTTAAATTTGTCATCCTGAGCGTAGTTGAAGGATAATTTAAAATGGCTCGATTTCGCTCACCACGACATACATAAATTGAGGTAAATTATGCGTAGTGCATTTGAAGAAAAAGAATACAAAAAAAGATTTGATCTGGATTTGTGGAAGAAATTGTTAAAATTCTGCAAACCCTATAAAAAGAAGATGATCCTGCTAGGAGTGTTTATGCTTGCTTTAGCCGGAAT
>JABIME010000319.1 GCA_018654125.1 Candidatus Cloacimonadota bacterium | reverse complement strand
TGGGGAATAGATTGCACCCAATTTTGGTTGGAACAATAAGAAATTTAATTCACCATTGAAACCTTCCCATATATTATTATAAGAAGTATAAACATTGTTAACTTCAGAATGATAAATATCTAAATTGAGTCCAATACCAAATCGGAACTTATCTAAAACATAAGAAATTGGAACGTTTACAGAATTGATATAACGTTTTTCTGATATTTCAAATGTCTCAACAATTTCACCATTATGTGTATTGTATACTTCTCCCATATCTATACTGTAACTACTCTTTGCTGTATAAATAACTCCGGCTCGAACGTAATCTGAAAACTTATAAGCAAAAGCAGCTGAAACACCAGATTTATATTCAGTTGTTTTATTACCATCAGTTATAATATCAGAGAATAAATTAACATTGTTCTTAATGCCATATTCATAATAGAACTGGGCATCATTTTTAATCTCAAATGAGGCTGGGTTCAAATTGGAGAAAGAAATATCACCAATATCTGCAACTCCTGCATAACCCTGTCCAGCGATTTCAGCTGAAACAAGATTATCAGCATAAAAATCGATAGTAGGCTTACAAGTACCTTCCTGTTCATTAACATCAAAACTTAATAACGGACTTAAAAGTCCAACTAATATGAGTACAGTAATACTTTTTAACATTTTATCCTCCATTACTCACTATATTCAATTGGTTAAAATGCAATTTGTGTGCCATTGGTGTAACTACTTGGTAATAAAGACGTAATGAAAATTAATTATAAATATTTATGTGCGTGATTGAACACAATTTGTTCGATAGCGTACAGAGGGTGTTTAAATTGAGAATAAAAAAACGGGCTTCCGCCCGTTCAAAGTTAACTTGTGTTCTGCAGAATTATTCTGCTAATTTTTTTTGAACTCTCTCTAAATTACTTTTGAATGTAATCAGAGTGGGATCATCTTTTTTTGCCAACTCACAAGCTTTAGTATAATTTAATTCTGCCAGTTTTAGCTGTTTGTTATTTTCATAACTTTCTGCTAGACTATCATAAACATTGGCAGAAGCAGGAAATCTTTTTACATTCTCTTGGAATACTTCAATTGCTTTTTCGAATTCTTCTTTTAATAGGTAATTGTATCCCAACATATTAATAACAAATTCAGGTGTTTCAACATTGTAATTAAATTTATTAGAGATCATATTGTAGTGTTCATCTATTGCGGAAAGCCCTTCTTCATACTTTGCCTGCGGTAAATTCCAATCTGAATACAGCTTCTCTAAACCATAATAAACGGTTAAATGCGGAATGGAATTGTGTGTTTCGCTTATCATTTGAGTGTAAGTAAAATCTAAATTAGTTGGAGATTTATCATTGATGAGTGAAACAAATTTATCTATAGCCGGAATGTATGGCGGCTCATCACCGAGTGTCATATAGAAAAATTTATTTTTATCATACCCCTCTGGTAAAATAGTTTTAGCTTGAGTTACAAGTAGCTGCTCATCCCAATGCAAATAGGGGCTAATAGCAATATAGGAATCGAAAGTATTCGGCTTCTGCAGGAAAGTATAAGTTGTAAAAGTTCCTCCATACGAATGTCCTACCAAAGTTTTATATGGTGTAGTTCTATAGTTTGATTCTATATAAGTGAATAGTTCATTCGAAATAAAATTCAGGAAATTCTCAGCACCACCGGATGTTGGAACTCTCTCAACGTTAGTTGGTAGAAAATCTTTATTCCTATCAATATTCTTAATAGCAACTACTATAGTCTGCTGCATCATTCCTCTGGAGGAGAGATATTGTACTACACTGGAAACATGCAGAAAATGAAATCCACCATCTATAAGATAGAGTACAGGATAATTTGTGGTAGATTTTTCATATCCGTCTGGTAAGTAAATTAGCAACTCTCTATCTTGATCCAGAATTTCTGAATTGATAGTTGCTGTTTCACCAAGTGTGATTGCACTATCATCTTTCTCTGCCCAGAGCAAAGTTGTGAGGAATATTAAAATAATAGTAACTGTGAATAATTTAGATCTTGTTTTCATTTTTTAACTCCTTTTAAATTAGTTTCTTCTGATTTTTTCTTCTCATTTTTAAAATACTTGTTTCCATCCTGCTTTATAAGCCTGCTTCTCAACAGAGAGTTTATTATGTTCTTAGCAAAATATTTATCAGATTGGAACAGGCAATCATCCTGAAAACTCTTCTTCATTTCTTGTGTGGATGTACTATCGATAATTTCTAAAACATCATCCATCGTAATACCTTTTTCTTTGATCTTGCTAAATACTTTTCTCTCTATTGGACGCATAATAAATATTTCCTTTCTAGAAACTTTTGGACAAAAAGAACATTAACATCAAAGTTGTCAAAGGTATAAATAAATGAAGAAATTATTGGTTATAGCTTATTATTGGCCACCATGTGGTGGAGTTGGAGTGCAGCGTTGGCTCCGAAACACAAAATATCTTCTACAATATGGTTGGGAAATTACAGTTATCACAACCCAAAATGGAGATTATCCGGCAACCGATGAATCATTAGTGGTAAATGTTCCAAAAGAGATAAAAGTAATACAAACCAAAACTCCAACCTTTAGCGGACTTTTTAAAAAAGCAGGTGAGAATAAAGTTCCGTATGGAAGCTTAGAAACTAATTCTGCTGACTCATTATTTAAAAAAGTTTCTATTTGGATTAGGCTTAATTTAATAATTCCAGATGCACGCAAAATTTGGAATCGATTTGCATACGATGCAGCCCGAAAAGAGTTATTAACAGATAAATATAACGCTGTTATCACAACGGGACCACCTCATTCATCTCACCTTATCGGGCTCAAACTGAAGAAAAAGTATAATGTAAATTGGATTTCAGATTTCAGAGATCCATGGACCCAAATGGGATATCTGAAAAATGTGAAACGATTGAAATTAACAAGCTACTTAGATACACTTTTAGAAAATAAAATTGTAAAACACAGTAATGTGGTAATAGCTGCATCACGAAAGATAATTGATGATCTAAATTGTTCAACAGATAAAATTCATAAGATCACTAATGGTTTTGATCCTGATGATTATAGAGAGATTAAAAGAGAAAAGAGGAGTGATGATTTTAATCTTAACTATTTTGGTACACTTCCACCAGAATCAAATCCAATAATTGTTTTAAAAGCTGTACTACAGCTTCATAAAAAGGGGATAACAGGAATCAAGATGAATTTCTGGGGAAATGTTTCTAATAAAGTGAAAGAACAATTAGTAATTCTAGATGATTATGAAATAGTAAAATTTAATAAGCATACATCACATAAAGAAGCAATTGAGCTAATGGCTAATTCTTCAATGCTTCTGCTTATGATTAACAAGGTTAAAAACAATGAAGGAATCATCACCGCAAAGATATTTGAATATTTAGGGAGTGAGATTACAATTTTGGGAGTAGGTCCTATCTTGAGTGAGCCAGCAATAATATTACAGGAAACATCAAGTGGTAAGATGTTCCATTATGATGATTTAAATGCAATAGCAGATCACATTGAAAATGAATACAAACTTTGGAAGCAGGGAAGCGAATTAGCCTTAAAAGATATTGATAAATACAATTGTGTGAACCTTACAAAGAAACTTGATTCTATTCTAGAAAAATTTATTTAATCCACATTGTCATCCAGACGAATCTCTCACGCTATTCTATGCAGGAAGGATAAAACCACAATAAATTTTAATCTGCTCTTCGTTAGGAGTAACAGTGAGTAGAGTTCTCAGAGTGACGAGATTTATTATTTCCAAACAAAAAAAGCCCCTCAAAACGAGGGGCTTTAATTTTACTATTAATTTAAGTCTATTTAATCAAACCGAGCCAGTCACCCAGCAAGAATTGAATACGACCGATAAGTAAAGATACACGGGCCATCACAGTATAACCAAATGATGCACCGAAACCGATCATCATGAACCAGATTCCTACATTAGTAACCTTACCATAAATACCTTTATGCGCTTTAGAGAAGAAGAAATACAACAGAATAGTTACTGTTCCAATAAAGATGAGAGCAGTATTTATGCTGTTTATTGGAAGCATTGCACTTCTCATTTGCACAAGAACCGATGAGTGTAAAGACATCGGTACACTCATACCAACAATACCCATACCAAAGACGATTGGATATCTGGCAAGCCAGCCCAAGTTCTTACTGAATCTGAACATATAAAGAGCACCCAGCATTGCAGGTATAATAATTATAAATTTATGGCTTAAGAAAATTGGTGTGTAAACATAAGGCAGGAACACGTTTTCATAAACCAATGGAATAGCATAACCCATTGAAACACCGACAAGTAGAGCTTCTGCGAATTTATAGAAAGGATTATCTTTATATAAGAACGAGAAGATACTTAAGGTTAGGAATGCTGCTACGAAATTACTTATTGTTTCAAACATGTTTCCCCCTATAATTCCTTTTTCTTAGTAATAAAATAACCAATATTACCAAGAAGAATAAAAACGATCATCATGATATGAGCAACAGATTGTGCATTCATACCAATTCGAGCTTTTTTGTATTTGTAAGGAACAGTATCTCCAGTTATTGGAACACTTGTTTCTTTAATGATCTCTTTACTGAACGGTCTTCCATTTGGATAATCTTCACTTTCGTAAGCTGCAAAAACATCAACCAACTTCTCATATTCAGCAGCACCCTTAAGTCCTCTGAACATTCCCATTAACTGTCCTGTTTGTAAATAGGGATAGTTATCAGCAACCATCACAGCTGTAACACCAGCAGCGATATTTGCACCAAATCTGGCTCTTGCATATGTAACCCACTGAAGAGCACTACCACTAGCTGCAAAGTCAACAACCAGATTCATATCATCATAGTTCTTAATGTTCTTCATGATCTCAAGGTTTTCTACTTTTCTACCTTGTGAATCTGTCTCTACAGCTTTTGCAATATCATCACCCATTCCAAGCATTATTGGTAATCTTAGAACGTATGGTTTATATCCAAAGTTACAGTAATCAACACCAGATTGAACATCAAAATCTTCTCTAGCGGTATTAAGAGCATAGTCTACAAGTGGAGCTGCTGCAGGAAGCCAACAGATCGTGAAGACCTTAATGTCTCTTTCAAAGCAATGTCTCAATACAGAAACTTCCATAGGGAATAATTCCGGCATTGTAGAGGCATCATGCGTAAATGACATTAATATCGCTTTTGTTTCATCACCTGCAAAAGAATCAATTTTTTTGTAAATATCTTCTGTAGGTTTAGTAACGAATGTAGGTGAATTAAATGGGATAAGTAGCGGAATAATAATTGAAAGAGCTACAACAATATAGATGTAACGTCTATCAATATTCTGCATCTTATCGAAGAATTGTATTACATTTTTATTCATTTTAGTCACCTCCACCCAGATAAGTTCTTTCTATTCCAAGCAAGATCTTAAGTGAGGTTGCTGTAATACCAAGTCCCACACCTATCATAATAGCGCGTTTTGCAGCAAGGTTAGGTACATTAAGTATCCATGTGGATGCTTCCGGGATCCATTTTGAGATCATGGCTCCCAGTGGAACCTGACCCAGCATTACGATTACTGCTGCAATAAGAAGAACTGTAGCTTCGGCAGATCTAGCACGGAAAGCTTTGTATGCAGCAGATGCTATATAGAATGCAAGTAGAGCAAACATTGTCGCACTCATAGGCATTTGAACATTTTCGAACAACCACATATATGGTGTACCGGATTGTGTTCCCCATACAAATCCTGCAAATGCAGTAAATACAAGGCCGGTTAAAGTTATTACGCTATATTGCCAGTTAGGAACTTTGCGTTTGATCTTGGTTCCATGAACCATGAATAAACTCATAATACCGAGTGATACCGCAAATGGTGAAATGGCTTTAGCCCAATCTTGAAACCAATCGAAGAAATCAACCGATACTTTATGCGGGATAAATGAATGTGCTACAAACATAAATCCCAGGGTCATGATTATTATTAAAGGAATTTGTCGTTTCATCTATCCTCCTATTTTTCCGGGAATGCATTTATCAGGAACGTGGCTTGAACCGTTGATAGCAAAGTTCCGACAATTACAAACGCCAATATAACAAATTTAGTATAATCAACTGCTTTCAGGGTTCCTAGTTGCAGCGGTTCACGTGCAAGATAAGCTGAAGCAGCATATAATTCTTCTCCAATAAGTGTGTAGTCGCAAGTTGTAATAAAGAAAGGAATCTGTGTAACAGCATCGGTACCAGCTATCTGAATAGCTCCGGTTGAACTTCCAGTTTCTGTCATAATAAGTGCTTCTGCCCAGAACATTCCCATATAGAAATTTGTAGCAGTTTTCTCACGGATCATCACACCATTTACACCAGCAACAAATGCAAATTGAGCTGTTGTAATAAAGAATACACTGTTCTTGTCATGAGAGTCTGGACGTCCAGCTTCATAATGTGCTTCTTTTACAACTTCCTGTGCAATTGGAAGTACAATGTAATCACGAACAGGAACCAATATCTTTGTATCATATTCGGCAGCTTTTTTAGCAACACGACCCAATATAGAAAGACCAGCCAACGTTGCCACATCCGTAATTCCAGAAAGACCAGGAACGAACAGGATCGGTTTTCCCATCTCAGTTGCGCGTCCAATAGCATTATCAATTTCATCAATACCTGCAATAGGTCTGATATAAAGTTCTTTTCCACTTTTTGCTTGTCTTATCATGAAGAAAACCATGAAACCGAAAATTAGCGTAGCGATAAGAGCTGGTAATTTATCGGCTTGGAACCAGTTTGGTTGTGGGTAAAAATGATCTTTTCCAAGGGTTGTATATGTCTCTCTTACAGATTCATCAAATGGTAATTTTGCTATTTCTTCTGTAAAGTAAGTATCAGAAATCGCGAAGTGAGCCTTCCCATCTGTTTTAACCATTTTATACTTGAAAGAACGTGCCGCAACACTTTTTACTTTTTCTAAAAATTTAAGTCTTGATTTATTATTTTTAAAAGTAGCAGCTTTTTGCAGAATTGGATCATTCTCTGTAAGATCGATCTGAGCTTGATAAAATTCGATTGCAGCGTCAGCATTTGCTATTTCAGCTTCAGTTTCTAATGTGTCTTTTGAAGCTGTATAATCTGCAATCTCCTTATTATACTCATCAATAGATTTTGTAACTTCTTCAGCATAAAGATTTGTCATAATAGAATTTTCAAGTTCATCATCCATTCTAACCGAAAATGTTGGAGAAACTAGGAATAATTTTTTCTCTGCATCAAATTTACTAACACCTTTAAAAGTAGTGCTTCTATAACTTACATTATCAACAATTCCTCTTTGAGATCCCATTGTATTCTTAGAAAGTCTCCATTCTTCGTTTGAGTAATTGTTTTTATAAACAGAGTAAGTGTATTTATTCACCTCTTCACCATTAAGGTATAATTCTCCAGGCAGCAGAGATTTCACGTCTTTGTTAAAGATAAGATCCTGAGTGAATATTTGATCTTCACCAGTAGGCCCATTAGCAACAATTTTCATTTCAAAAGAAATTTTGTTTGATGGCTTTTCAAGTTTGATCTTTAATTTGCTATCCTGATAAAACTCATTAATTGTAGTAATTTCTTTACCGGAATCATCAAAAACTGTGAAATAGATATTTTTAATCTTATCATATTTTACATTCTTATAAACACCATAGTTCACAAGAATCTTTGTTTTATCATCATTTAGGTATGTACAATTAGTTAAGAATACAGTAGGTCTGTCCCAATTAATTGAATTATAATCACCCTTATCATTCTTTCTATCTTCAACTGTCCATTCAGCTAAAGTAGGAAGATTAGAAGAGTTTGTGATCTCGAAAGTACTTATATCTGAGAAGGTTTCATATCCTGCTCTATCTTGTAATGAAAATACTGCAACGTAATCTTCAATATTCCCAACTTCAACATCGATCTCATGTTTTTCACTAATTATCTTACCGCCTACAATATCTACTGCAACAGTATTATCTGGTGTATAAGGATAACCACAATATCTTTGGAAAATAAGTTGTGCAGGGTTTTCTAAAGTTGTTTCAAATTCAGAATCTATTTCTGCTTGTTTCTGCTCTTCAATATAATTATTGAATTTATCAAGATCTTTTTTATTAACCAAGTATAAACTATGATTTGTTTGATCACTTGTAAATAATGATCTTACCCATTCAAATTGTAAACGAGTTTCATCTTCTATATAAACAGAGTATAATTGTTGTATCTTCTCTGGTGAATTATCTATTGGAGTACCAACTACTGGCTCTGCATAAGGCATGTATCTTCGTGATTCTGTTACAGCAATTACTGTATAATAATATTCTTTATCAGCTCGGAGTTTTTTGTAAATGCCAGAAAAATGACGTAACTTTAAGCCAGCATAAACTTCTGTCTCTTCATCTCCTGTTATCTCAACTTTTGTGTTTTTATAAAGGAAATTCTTCTCAGGAATAACTCCTAGAAGCCTATAATTTGCAAGTTGAGGCCCCGTTACTTCTATGTCTCTAGGTAAACGTCCAAAAATTGGACTTTCATCCGACTGCTGTTTTTCTCTTTTTAATTTTCCTGGTGATTGAATGTCAACAAAGCGGTTGTATCCGGAATCATAAAAGAACATTACGTCTCCGGCAACACCTGTTTTAACATTAACATCAACCTTGCCATGGTAGAAAAGAGAATCAGGTGAAACACCACGATATATTCGGTATTCAATAATTCTTTTCTCTTTTGGTAAAGGTTTCCAGCTCAGTACCAAACCGCCCCCATCATCATCAGGAATATCATCAGCTTTAAGATTTTCTACAATATAGCTTGATGTATCCACTGCGGCATGTGAAGGGTTTGGAATCAGCAAGAAACTAAAAACCATTAAAAACAGGATTAATCCCGTTTTAGCATAGTTTAATTTCATATACTTCTCCTTTTTATTATTTTAGTTACTTCTTTATAATAATTCTTTCCAAAAACATCTACTTTGCCTTATTGTGTCAATCATAATTTAGGCATAAATTATAAGTATATGCGCATTGATACTAATTGTTAGGAACTGTTGATGAACCTGAGATGAAATATCTTTGTAAACTTTCAATTGAAGATAGAAAATTACCCATCTCATCTTTTGGAATGGAAGGTCCCGCCACATTCTTTAACTTCAATGGATTGATAGCTTTGCCGTGATGATAGATAGTGTAATGCAGGTGCGGACCCGTAGAGCGACCGGTTGATCCAACATATCCAATAATATCGTGTTGTTGAACTCTGTCTCCCACTTTAAATTTTCCGTATTTACTCAAATGACCATACAATGTTACATACCCTTTTGGATGACGGATTTTAACGGTTTCTCCTGTGTGCCTTTTGTTCCAACTTGCCTTTGTTACCACACCACTTGCTGTTGCCTCTACCGGTGTTCCTCTAGCTGCAGCGTAATCAACACCATTATGAGTACTTTTCTTTTTTGTAATTGGATGTGTTCGCGTTCCAAAATATGATGAGATTCTTCTGTAATTTAAAGGAGATTTAAGAAATGCTTTTTGAATACATTTACCTTTATTGTCATAGTATCTGGTTTCATCTTTTTTATTGGTATATCTATAGGCCGTATCACTATAATTTCTGCTGGAATATCTTGCGGCCAATATGTTTCCAGATTTCACAAACTTGCCATTGTTATCCATATTTTTTTCGTATACAACATAAAATTTATCCCCTTTTTGAGGATCGATGAAAAAATCTATATCCCATTGGAAGATTTGTGTGAACATCACAATGGTGGCTGCATCAATTCCTTCGGCACTCATTCCCTGCCATAATGAAGATTCAATCTCACCTTCGGAAACAGCAACTTCTTTAAATAATTTTAGCGTATCTATTTGTGCAAAGTAAACATTGGAGGTATCTCTAATTATTCGGTAGTTATAGATCTGGTTTGGTCTAAAACTTAATTCATGTAGGATGTTCAATGTGTCTAACTTCACCATAAAACTATCATTAGGATGTGCACGCCTGAGATCGTAAAGTGAATCTAATTGATTTACAAGTTTATAAACAAGACCATTTTCTATCCCTTCATCTAAAAGTGCATTTGCAAGGGTTTCACCCTCTTCTAAAATACCTTGTTTATAAATAAATGGATCAACCTCTTCTACTTCCTTTTGTTGCTTACTACAAGCCAACATAACTAAAAGAACAAGTACAAATACAACAACTTTTTTCATAATTTATTTTCCAATTTTTTTTGCTCTTTTGCAACAAGTACTAAATATGTCAAATAAATTCGGGAATCAAGCAAAAAACTTGACCTACAAAGCATTTTGAAAGGATTTGAATATTAATATAAATAATTGAAGGAGTAATATGTTTAATATAATTGGTGCTATTATAGCTTTAGGTGTATTGGTTACTGTTCATGAATTAGGACATTTTATTGCAGCTAGAATATTCAATGTAGAAGTAGAAAAATTCTCAATTGGGTTTGGTCCTAAATTACTATCATTTAAAAAAGGAAAAACTGAATATAGAATTTCCTTGATCCCGCTTGGCGGATATTTAAAAATGAAAGGTGAAAATCCAGATGAGGAAGTAGAAAATTCTGAGAATTCATTTAAAACAAAAACCTGGTGGCAACGTGCAATTATTGCTTTTGCCGGACCTTTTGCAAATTTAATTTTAGCGTTGCTTATTTTCATTCTTACTTTTGCTATTGGAAGGCAATTCGAAGATCAGCTTCCAATTGTGGGAGAAGTTAGTGCAAATTATTCTGAATTTGTTCAAGAAAAAGATACAATTTTACAAGTGAATGATAAAGATGTTAACGGTTGGACGCAGATCATTCAAAATATGAATATTGATGGAGAAAATACATTTCTTATTCAGCGAAATGATCAAGAGATCTTAATTCCTAATGATGAGATCGAACCAAGAATATGGGTAACAGAAATATTACCTTTTGTTCCAGCTGTTATTGGAGAAGTTGCACCAGGAATGGCTGCTTATAAAGCTGGTTTAATGGAACAGGATGAAATATTATCAGTAGATGGAACAGATGTGAAAAATTGGTATGAAATGCGTACAGCTATTACTACAAACGAAAATGATGCCATTACTTTAAAGATAAAACGTGGTGATGATATCTTCGAGAAATCTTTAGAGCCAGAAGAAAATATTCTAGATAATAACAGAATTATTGGTATCACGCAATATATGCCGGTTAAATATATTGAGCGATATAGCCTCTTTGAATCAGTTAAGTACGGTACTTTGGGAACTATAAATTTTGTATATTTGAATTATGCAATGCTGTATAAATTGATCACAAATCCAGGTGCAATTAAGAACAATCTTGGTGGCCCGGTGATGATATATGCTATGTCTGCACAAACTGCCGATAAGGGAATTGACAGCATTCTTTCTTTTATTGCTGCAATAAGTTTGATCTTAATGATCATGAATCTGCTTCCAATTCCAATTTTGGATGGTGGTCATATTTTCTTCTGTTTTATAGAAGGAATCAGAAAAAAACCTTTAAGTATAAAAATTCAAATAGTATTACAAAATATGGGACTCTTCGTATTAATGTTCCTAATGGTTTTTGCTTTCTGGAATGATATCAGCAGATTATTCAGCCGCTCTAGTTCAATAAAAGCAAATCAAGAACAGATCGAGAATGGAGGTTAATATTTTCGATTTTAAAATTGAAGCAAAAAGTAATAATGCAAGAGCTGGTGTTTTGCAAACTCCGCACGGAGAGATTAAAACTCCAATATTCATGCCGGTGGGTACGCGAGCAACTGTGAAGACCTTAGATCCCCAAGATCTACATAACATAAAAGCACAAATAATATTAGGAAATACATACCATCTTTATCTGCGACCCGGACATGAACTAATTAAAAAAGCAGGTGGATTACATAAATTTATGGGTTGGAATAAACCGATCCTTACAGATAGTGGTGGTTTCCAAGTGATGAGTTTAGCTGGTTTGCGTAAAATTACTCCAGAAGGTGTTCGATTCCAATCTCATATTGATGGAAGCTACCACATGTTCACTCCCGAGAAAGTAATGGAAGTTCAAAATGCAATTGGTGCCGATATCATCATGTCTTTTGATGAATGTCCACCTTATCCTGCCACAAAAAAATACGTAGCAGATTCACTTAAGACAACACTAGATTGGGCAACCAGAGGGAGGGAAGCTCAAAAAAATACAGAACAGCAAGCTTTATTTGGAATTGTGCAGGGAGGTGTTTATGAAGACCTGCGTGAAGAAAGTGCAAAAAAACTGATAGAGATGGATTTTCCGGGTTACTCAATTGGCGGATTGGCTGTTGGTGAAAAAAAAGAAGACATGTTCAGGATTACCAAATTTCTTAACAATGTATTGCCACTAGAAAAACCAAGATATTTAATGGGAGTTGGAACTCCGGGTGATTTGCTGATAAATATAGAGAATGGCGTTGATATGTTCGATTGTGTGATGCCTACCAGAAATGCACGAAAGGGAACCATCTTTACATGGAATGGCAAAATGATAATTAAATCTGCTAGATACAAAGAGGATTTTGCACCTATAGATGAAAATTGCAAATGTTATACTTGCCGAAATCATTCACGTTCCTATATTCGACATTTATTCAATGTTAATGAGTTGCTGGCAATGAGATTAGCATCCATACATAGTTTGCATTTTTACCTTGATCTTGTAACCAAAGCAAGAGAGGCAATTTTGAATGGGAGTTATGCTGAATTTAAAAATGAATTTGCGGAAAAACTCGATATGAAAATGGAGTGATTATGAGTAAATTTGCAGAGATCGATCTATCTAACCTTAATAAAAATTCGATCATATCTAGATCAAGTTTAGTTAAAAAGGGGAACTTTTCTAAGCCTTCATTGAACAGTTTTAAAGAATTTACAAAGTCATTACCAAAGATATTAAAAGCAGAAGAATTCAATGAACTATTAGATAGATGTGTTCAAGCTTATAAAAATGAAAAACCAATAATAGTAGCATTGGGTGGACATGTTATCAAATGTGGGTTAGCTCCAAATATTATTGAGATGATGGAGTTAGGTGTGGTTACAGGTTTAGCATCAAACGGATCTGTTGCTATTCACGATTATGAAATTGCAAAATTTGGTGAAACATCTGAAGATGTTGCAGTTGCGCTAGAAACTGGTGAATTTGGAATGGCAACCGAGACTTGTGATGGTATCAATAGAATAATAAGTTCTGCAAATAAAAAATTTGGTTACGGTGAAGCGATCGGCAAAGTTTTGATAGAGAAAAATGCAGAAAATAATCATCTGTCACTTTTTGCTAACGCCTATAAATTGGGAATCCCTTTTACTGTTCATGTGGCATTGGGAACAGATATTGTTCATCAACATGAAACTGCTGATGGAGCAGCTATTGGAGATTGCTCGATGCGAGATTTCAGAATCCTTTGTAATAATCTTATTGAGCTTAACAATGGTGGTGTTTTTCTGAATTTTGGTTCTGCAGTAATTATGCCGGAAGTTTTTCTAAAAGCTGTTACAGTTGTGCGTAATCTTGGTTATCCACTCAATAATTTTTACACAGCAGTTTTTGATATGAATATGCACTACAGACCCAGAACAAATATTGTTCATCGCCCTACATTAAGTGGGGGGAAGGGTTACTATTTTATTGGGCATCACGAGATAATGATCCCATTGTTCTTCCAAACTCTAAAAGAGAAGATTAAGAATGCATAAAATATTGTTTATATTCGTTTTGATATTTGTTTTAACTTCTCTATTTGCCGAAGAGGTAGCAGTTAAAAAATATCCCCTGAAAGCAGCTGCACTATCATGTTTTATTCCTGGTGGAGGTCAGTTTTATAATGGGAAGATAATGAAGTCAGGGTTCATTCTTGCAGTTGAGGGAAGTCTCATTGGGCTTGCTGCATATCATCATTTTGAAGCCGAAAAATATTACGATAAATATAAAATCTCATTATTTGAATCAGATTACAATGAGTATGTGAACTATTATGAAAAAAGGCAAAGCGATTTTTTTTGGATCGGAATGGTTATTTTTCTCTCTGCAATTGATGCCTATATCGATGCTCATCTTTATGATTTTGAAGAGAAAAAAAATAAGATTCGTCTTAAATTTGAAGATAATACCTTTAGTTTAGTTTATAATTTTTAAGGATTAATAATGAATGAAAAATATGTGATAGCAATCGATGGTCCAGCTGCTTCTGGCAAAAGTACAACAGCTAAACAACTGGCAAAAAAATTAAAATATATCTATATTGATACAGGGGCAATGTACAGAGCTTCCGGTCTGTGTACTCTTCTTCAAAATGTTCGTATGGATGATGAAGTTGCTCTACAAAAGATGCTTGATGAAATTAGTATAAAAATTGAATACGCAGAAGAAGGAAATAGAATTTACTTGAATGGGGAAGATGTCTCTGAGAGGATTCGAGAAGCAGATAGTACAAAATTATCTTCCCAAATTGCTGTGATTGGAATTGTTAGAAGAAAGATGGTTGAATTGCAAAGGAAGATGGGCGAGAATGGCGGTGTTATTATGGATGGTAGAGATATTGGAACAGTTGTTTTCCCAAAAGCCGATTTTAAATTCTTTATGATTGCCGATGCAAGAACACGAGCCTTAAGAAGATGGAAAGAGGCTAATGAAAAAGGTGAGAATATATCGTTAGAAGAGATCGAAAAAGAGATGATCTGGCGAGATAAAAATGATTCAACTCGTGACATTTCACCACTGGTGCAAGCGGAAGATGCGATACCGGTAGATAACAGTATAATGACAATTGATGAGCAGGTTAAGTTTATTTTAAATAATATCAAAGAGGATAAAAAATGACTTTATTTTATCGATTTGTAACAAAGCTAGTTCGTGCAATTATGATTGTTTTCTGGAACTATAAAATCATAAACGTGGACAGAATGGAAAGTATAAAAAGTTCAATTATTGCCCCAAATCATATTAGTGCTTTAGATCCTCCCTTTATTGGATCTATATTTAAAAAAGAAATATTTGTATTGGCTAAATACGAGTTATTCCATAACCCATTATTAGGAGTGATACTTCGTAATTTAAATGCAATTCCAATTCGTCGTGGGAGGATAGATAGAACTGCAATTAAAACAGCACAAAAAGCCTTATCTGATGGTTATTCTCTGATGATGTTCCCAGAAGGAACAAGAAAATCTACTAATGTAAAAGCTGGTATTGGAAAGATCGCTTTTGAAACTCAGAAAGATATTGTTCCAGTTTTTATAAAATATCCATCTAGTATGTTTAAATCATTATTAAGAAAGGAAAGCTTGAATATAGTAATTGGGAAAAAGATTAAGACATCTCAGTTTGAACAAACAAAAAAGAAGACAGACACTTATCGTGAGATAGCTGAATTTTCTATGAAAAAAATCAGGGATTTGGAAAATGAGTGTTAGAATTGCAAAAAATTCCGGATTTTGTTTTGGCGTGAAAAGAGCTATTAAGGTTGCCTTAAAGACTTCTAAAGATAATCATGAAATAGTAACTCTGGGGCCAATCATTCATAATCCGCAAATGGTTGCAAAACTTGAGCAAGAAAACATAATTAAAGTTGATAAATTAGAAGAAATAGAGGGAAGACCAACCATCATCAGATCGCATGGTGTAAAGAAAGAAATTCTGAATAAATTAGAACAAAATAATATAGAAATAATTAATGCAACTTGTCCTTATGTTTCTAAAACTCAGGATTATGCAAAATCACTTTCTGAAGATGGTTATGAATTAATAATTATGGGAGATCGCAATCATCCCGAAGTTAAAGCCCTGCGATCATATGTAGATAAGGAAGTAATGATAGTTGCAAACGCAAGTGAACTTGCAGATAAACAATTTAAAAAAGTTGGAATTATTTCGCAAACGACTAGACGAGTAGAAGATCTTCAGGAACTTGTAAAAAAAATAGTGCCACAAAGTCATGAAGTGCGTGTTATAAACACGATCTGCAACGCTACAACTATTAGACAAAATTCTACTTTAGCTCTTGCAAAAGAGAGTGATGTAATGATAGTTGTGGGCGGTAAAAATAGTTCAAATACAAAAATGCTTGCCAAAATCTGTGAAAGTTTTGTAAAGACCTATCATATTGAAGTGGCTGGAGAAATTGATAAAAAATGGCTCAACGATAAGCAGGATATTGGCTTAACAGCTGGTGCTTCTACCCCAGATTGGGTGATTGTAGAAGTATACAATAAAATCTTAGAGTGTATAGGGAGTATTAATAAAGTCGATAATATCGAGGATATTCCTGGTTTCAAGGAGGATTAATGTTTGTTAACGATCAAAAAGATGAAGTTTTAGAAGGTGTTGAAACTATCGAAAAAACAGATGATGTACAATCTGAAGTTAAAGAAGAATCTAACGAAGTAGTAGAAGAGGAAGTAAAAAAAGAAGAAACAAACGAATTAGGGAAAGATGAAATGGATATGGAATCTTTACTTGATGAACATTTCAAAAAATTTGAGCAGGGCAAAATTGTTGAAGGTATTGTGGTGAGTGTTGATGAACGCTCAGTACTTGTTGATATTGGCTTCAAATCTGAAAGTGCAATATCAATTCGTGAATTCTCTAATTCTAATTTACCGGAAGTTGGCAGTAAGATAAAAGTTTTTATTGATTCTGTTGAAGATGGAATTGGCAGACTTAGATTATCAAAGAAAAAAGCAGATTTTTATTTAAACCTAGAAAAACTTGAAAAAACAATGGAAGCTAATGAATCTGTTACTGGAATACTGAGACGAAGAGTTAAGGGCGGAATGATAATCGATCTTGATAATCTTGAAGCATTTTTACCAGGTTCACAAATTTCCACAAAACCAATTCCTAATTTAGATCAATTCATCGGAAAAGAAAGTGAATTCAAGATCATTAAAATTGATAAAGAACGTAGGAACATTATTGTTTCTAGAAAGCAAGTTCTTATTGAAGAGCAGCAATCACGCTTGAATGGTCTTAAAGAAGAGATCTCCGAAGGTGCAGAACTAGATGGAGAAGTTAGAAATATTACTGATTACGGTGCTTTTATTGATCTTGGTGGAATAGATGGTCTGCTTCATATTACAGATATGAGCTGGGGTCATATCAAACATCCTTCCGATATGTTGAATATTGGAGATAAAGTTAAAGTAAAAGTATTAAAATTTGATATAGAAAATGAAAAAGTTTCATTAGGCTTAAAGCAGCTTGTTCCACATCCATGGGAAAATATAGAAACTAAATATCCGGAAGGAACTATTGTTTCCGGTAAAGTTGTAAATATTACAAACTATGGTGCTTTTGTAGAATTGGAATCTGGCGTTGAAGGTCTTGTACATGTGTCAGAAATGAGCTGGACAAAGAAAATAAAGCATCCAAAGCAAATGTTTAAAAAAGGAGATTCTATAAAAGCTATAGTTCTTTCAACTTCTAAAGAAGAAAGAAGAATTTCTCTTGGTGTTAAACAGATGGAAGCAAATCCATGGCTTACTATCGAAGATAGATATCCTGTTGGGACACAGATCAAAGGTGTTGTTAAAAGCATAACTCCATTTGGTGTTTTTATCGAGATCGAAGAAGATATTGAAGGCTTGATCCACATCTCTGATATTTCCTGGACAAAGCGTATTTATCATCCAAAAGAAGTTTTGAAGAAAGGTGATGAAGTTGATGTGAGGGTTCTTTCAATAGATAAGACATTACATAGAATCGCTCTAGGTATTAAGCAGCTTCATACCGATCCTTGGGATAATCTTGATCAGAAGCTTCCAATAAATACAGAAGTTAAGGCAAAAATTGTTAAGATTATTGCTAAAGGTGTATTGGTAGATGTTTTAGTTGATGAGAATACTGTCGAAGGATTTATCCCTCTATCTCATCTTGCAATTCCTGGGCTTAAGAAAGCTGGAATGGCTTTTGAAGTAAATGAAGAATTACCACTTAAAGTTATTGAGCTTGATCTGGAAAACAGACGATTGATCTTGAGTGTTAAAGCTTATTTCTTTGCTCGCGATAAAAATGAATTCAACGAATTTGTTGAAGAACATCAAGAAAGAGTAAATCAAAAATCTGAGAAAAGAAAAGCTCTTAAAGAGAATCTGGTTGAAGAAAAAAAAGAAGTTAAAACTGAAGAACCTGCTGAAGAGATAAAAGCTGAAGAATCTACAGAAGAAGTGAAACCTGAAGTAATTGTAGAGGAAGTAGTTGAAACTGAAATCAAGCAAGATGAAGTACCAGAAGAAAAACTTGATGAAAAAGTTGAAGAAAACACTGAAGTTGTAGAAGATAAAAAGGAAGATGAATAACGAAATCATTTTTTTCTAAAATAAGTAAAAAGATAGACCGGTAAAATACCGGTCTTCTTTTTTTATGTAGAAGGAGAAAGTTATGACAGAATTTAAAGAAACATTTTTTAAGAAAGATGAACAAATATTCATTATCGGTTTTATGGGAGTAGGTAAGACATATATTGGTGAAAAATTAGCAAAAACATTGAATTTGGAGTTTCATGATCTGGATCGTGAAATTGAAAGGAAAGCTGAGCTTGATGTTAATGATATTTTCAAGCTTAAAGGTGAGAATACTTTCCGTGAATTAGAATCTTCTATCCTTAATAGTTGGAATAAACCCGGTATAATATCGACAGGTGGCGGGATTGTAGAATTAAAAGAAAATAGAGATTTCATTAAAACTAGAAAAACTATTTGGCTAAATCCTTCCTGGAAGATAATTAGATCAAGGATCCTTAATTCTTATCGTCCTTTAGTTCTTGATAGAGGTGAAGATGAACTTTATAAATTATGGGATCATCGAAAAGAATTTTATAGAGAGTGTGCAGATATTGAATTCACAAAAAATAGTATAGAAGATCTTCTGCTTCTCTTAAGCTAATATTATATATTAATCCCCAAAGCAAAAGCCCGATTAAATTGATTTATAATCGGGCTTTTGTTATTATCTCTATTTAAAATTAGTAGCTCACAGTGAAACGTGAGCTACTAATTACTCATCTATTGTACTGCAACGTCGATATACACTATTTCAATAAGATCATCTTCTTAACACTTGTATAATCACCATCTTCAGCAATGGA
>JABIME010000318.1 GCA_018654125.1 Candidatus Cloacimonadota bacterium | reverse complement strand
GTATATAATGGCACAAAAATTTGATATTTTATCAATTATGCCGGTACTAATCGTAGAAAAAATGGGACCTCACTTCGCAATTGGTGACACTTGTTTTAGTTGGGAAGAAGATTCTGCAGTATTTAATCCGATAGACAATAAAGAAATCACTGCAAGAGATAATGAGAGAAGCATTCTACGAAAAGAGGATGCATCAAAAGCTTATACAAATTGTCATACAGATATCACGCTCCCGTATGATGATCTAGATTTCATCACAGCTATCACAAAAGATGATGAGAATATCGATATTATTCGTGATGGAAGATTTGTAGTGCAGGGGACAGAAGAATTGAATATTCCTTTAGATGAATGGGAATCCAAGTAAAATTAATTGAGAATATAGGAGAAAAAAATGATAAAAAAAGATCTAAAGATATTTGAGGAGTATTTCACTGAATATACTGAGCTCCGAATGCAGGAGAATAGAAACATTCGATTAACAATGGTGAATGGAGATATGATGGGGAACAACCGTTCTTCAAATAGTGGTATTTCTGCCAGAGTTTATAAAGATGGATCCTGGGGATTTGCTTCAAATGCAGATACTTCTGATGATGCAATTATTAAAGTAATAACATCAGCTACAGAAAATGCTAATTTCTTGAGTACAAGGGAGAATTTAGAAAAAGCTGAGCTTCCAAAAACAAATGCAATTGATAGCAAGGATTTCTCAACTGCAAAACCTAGAAAATCACAGAAGGAAATGATTGATTTCTTGAATATTATGGATACTCATATAATTAAAGAATTTCCAAAGCTCTCTTCCCGTACTATTGTTATTAGTAATCTTGATATGGAAAAGAAACTTTTCACATCTGATGGAGCCGAAAGCTATTCCATGACACCAAGAACAATTTTGTATGTAGTAATGACAGTTATGAATGATGATCAACCATTTGAACTTTATGAAGTCTATGGTGGATTAGGTCAATTCGAAGATACATTTGATAAACCTGAAGTATTATTCCCGAAATTGAAAGAGCAATATGAGCATCTTATTAATAAATCGGAAGGAGTGTATGCTGAAGCTGGAATGCATGATTGCATAATGGATGCTGATCTTGCTGGAATTCTTGCTCATGAAGCAATTGGGCATACAACCGAAGGAGATATTGTTAAAGGTGGTTCTGTTGCTGGAGATTATTTAGGTGCTAAAGTTGCTAGTGATCTTGTTACACTAGTTGATTTTGCTCATACTGCATTAGATGAACAATGTCCGGTTCCAGTTTATGTAGATGATGAAGGAACTAAAGCAGAAGATGCTATCATCATCGAAGATGGAGTTCTGAAAAAATTTATGCATAACAAGGAAACTGCATTGCATTTTGATCATGAAGTTACTGGAAACGCAAGGGCTTACGGATTTTATGATGAGCCACTCGTACGAATGAGAAATACTGCAATTCTTCCCGGAAAAAGCAAATTAGAAGATATGATCGCTTCAATTGATAACGGTTATTATCTAATGAAGTCTTCAAATGGAGAGGCTGATTCTACCAGTGAATTCATGTTCGGAGTTGTTATGGGATATGAGATCAAGAATGGTAAACTTGGCAAAGCCATAAAGGATACAACAATTAGTGGAGTTGCTTTTGATATGCTAAAAACTATTACAATGATCTCTGATGATATGGCTTGGAGTTGCGGTGGTATGTGTGGGAAAAAGCAAGGTATTCCGGTTGGGATGGGTGGTCCTGCCATCAAATGTAAAGTGAATATCGGAGGTAAATAACATGAAAAATAAAGAAATACTATTATATGCTCAAGAAACACTTTTAAAAGCTGGAGCTCAAAAAACTAAGTGCAGCCTTACTAAAAAGGAGAAGAAAGAGTTAAATGTTGCTTCTGGTAAGATAAGTCTGTTTAGAACAACATTTGATACGAATATGAGTCTGACAGCTATTGTTGATGATAAAAAGGGAACAATTTCTCTAAATAAACTTGATAAAGAAAATATTGATGCAACTGCAAAACAAATTATCGATATGGCAATATCTTCTAAACCGGATGAAGCTAATGATATTGCTGAAATGCAACCTGCTAAAGAATTCCATAAAGAACCAATAAAGCCGGATCTGGATAAAATGTACGATCGTCTCGTAGAATTCATGGATTTTGCAAAGAAAGAGCATCCAAAAACAATTATTGAAGAGATCAATTTTGATTTTACTTCTACCGAGAGTTATTTTGTAAATTCAAATGGTGTAGATTACAAAACAACAAAAGGAATTTACAGTTTTGTGGTTATGTTCACCTCTAAAGATGGGAAGAAAACTTCTTCTTTTAATTATGCTGCTCATGTTTCTAAAAGCCTTGATACACCATTTAGTAAATGCGGTAACATTGATAAATTGTTAGGAGAATCTTCTGAACAATTAGATACAAAACACATTCATGAAAAATTTGTGGGTGATGTTATCATAACACCGGAATGTTTGGATAGTTTTGTTGGTTCCCTAACAAATTATTTATATGATTATTCTCTAATAACAAATACATCTGTCTTTAAAGATAAGCTTGGAAAGCAGATCGCCAGCACAAGTTTTAATTTGCATTCAAAGCCAGTTTCAAGTGATATTGCAGCAAGTTATTACATAACAGGTGATGGTTATGAAGCACAAGACAGTACAGTTATTGAAGACGGAATTTTAAATACATTCCTGCTTGGACTTTACGGTGCGAAGAAAACCGGAAAAGATAGAGCAGTTAATCAAGGTGGATGTTGGGAAATTGCAAGTGGAGATACTGCTCTAGAAGAGATCATTAAATCTACTAAGAAAGGAATTGTTTTAAAACGGTTTAGTGGTGGGAATCCAAGTGATAATGGTGATTTTAGCGGTGTTGCTAAGAATAGCTATTATGTAGAAGATGGTGAAATACAATTTCCGATAACCGAAACGATGGTTAGTGGTAATTTAGTTGAAATGATGATGAATATTAAACAGATATCTGAAGAGAGAATTAACTCGGGGTATCATAATTATCCTTGGATCAAATTCGATGGACTTACTGTTTCCGGTAAGTAATTATTAAATGAAACCTTCAAGGTATTAATGATCTTGAAGGTTTTTTTTTGATAAGATGAAGGAGAAAACATGACAGATTTTTACAAGCAAATTATTGATGAATTAAAAGAATTATACATAAATAATGATAACATTTTGGCAGCATGGGAAGGTGGTTCGGCAGCTACTGGATATCTGGATAAATATTCTGATCTTGATCTTGCACTCATAACAACTGATGAAAAGGTTGAAGACATTTTTGAACTAACCGAAAAATTCCTACAAGATAACTATGGGATTTCCCATAAATTTAGAATGCCGGAACCAAACTGGCACGGTCATTCACAATGTTTTTATAAACTCAAAAGATCACCTGAATTCTTCTACGTGGATTTTCTTATCGAGAAGGAGTCCGCAAAAAATAGATTTACCGAGTCTGATAGACACGGTAAATCAATAATCTGGTTTGATAAAAATAATCTGATCGATCCGACTCCAACACCGGAAGAAGAGATTGAAGCTAAATGTAAAAAACAATATAAATTAATGAGTACACTTCTACCATTTATGGAAATGGATATTGCAAAGCAAATTATAAGAGGGAATGCAATTGATGCGATAAATATTTACAATGGACTTCTAAACAGATTGGCTTCAATGCTGAACATTAAATATAGATCACATAAATTCGATTTTGGCATGCGTTATTATTACCGAGATCTTCCTAAAAAAGAAATAGCATTTATAGAGGATATATCATTTGTAAAAGAGTTGAATGACTTAAAAGTGAAATTGCCAAAAGCAATAAATAAATATCAAGAATTAATTGAAGAACTAGGGAAAAAGTATAAGTAATAATTAAAGTAGTTATTTGTCATTCCACTTTTAATTGACGTATCACAGCAAATTAAAAATTAGTTGTAAAAAAAGAGAGTTAAAGGTAGAAATGAAAAATAAATTAGATGAAACAACTTATTCGAGTAAAGCATTTGTGAAGAGAGTTTTTGCAAAAGTACCCGCAACATACGAACGGATCAATCACATTTTAACGTTTGGTTTTGACATAATCTGGCGGAAAAAGGCAGTAAAAATTGCTACCTCTTATGGTGGAACACAGTGGGTGGATCTGTGTACGGGAACTGGAGAAACTGCAGCTTATCTAAGCCGTCTAGCACCTAATGGAACAAATGTATCTGCTGTGGATCTATCACCCGAAATGATGGACGAAGCAAAGAAGAAACCTGAAGCAAAGAATATTAACTTCATAATTGCTGATGTGAAAGATCTACCATTTGAAGATAATAGTATCGATTTGATAACAATGTCTTTTGCCACACGTAATATCAATTTTAATAAAGATACACTGATAAAATGTTTTTCTGAATATCATCGTGTCTTGAAACCTGGTGGACGATTTGTGAATCTAGAAACGAGTCAACCAACTATCAGATTCATTAGAACACTCTTTCACCTATTCATCAAGCTTTTTGTAAGCAAAATTGGAACCATAATATCCGGTTCACAGGATGGTTATTTGTATTTATCAAAGACAATTCCAAGATTCTATAATGCAAGTGAATTAGCTAATATTCTTCAATTAGCTGGTTTTACGGATGTAACTTTTAAAAGATTAATACTTAGTATTGCTGCAATTCATATCAGTAGAAAAGATTAATATGAAGAAATTAATCTTTATTTTATTTGTTTTTGGAATTGTAATCTCAGCTTTTACGCAGGAAGAGATTACAATGAATTATATCTCGGGAAAAGTTTCACAAGAAACTGAGAATAAAATGAAAAAAGGAAGTCAGTTTATTGTAGATTTCTACAAAAAGATCGGTTTCCCAATTACAATATCCAAAATTGATCTAAGAGTTTTTTCTTCTTTCGATAAATATAAATCTCATCAGGAATTAAATTCAAATGCAAGATCCAATAATGGATATTTTTCTATCTCAAAGCAAGAGATAGTTCTTTTCGATAACGATAGAATGCTTAAAACATTTAATCATGAGTTTAATCATTATTTATTACGTTCCAATTTCAAGAGCCCTCCGAAATGGATTAATGAAGGATTATCGGAATACTTTGAATTCTTAAATGTTGCTGATTCTTGTTATGTTTTACCACAGAAAAAGAAAATTGCACGAATAAAAAACTGGATCGGAACAGGATTAGATAATGATATAGAACAAATTCTTATTGTGTCTAATGAACAATGGTCAAAGCAGAATATTGAACCGGAATATCGTTCCTCAACAATATCTTATGCAATTGTGCTCTTTCTGATGTCTAATAAGGATAGTGAACTAATTATTGGTGAAATAATTAATAAATTGATGAATGAAGAGAAGTCAGTAGATATCATTAGTAATTTGTATCCAGGTGGTTTTGTAGAATTCAAAAATGATTT
>JABIME010000317.1 GCA_018654125.1 Candidatus Cloacimonadota bacterium | reverse complement strand
TGGAACAGCAAATAATTCAAAATCAATTTCATTATTTGTTACATTTACATTATGTTGTTCTAAAAGACCTGCATGAAAAGGGCTATAAACAGCAAAAGTATAATCATATTCAAAAAGATCTTCAATTAAGTATTCTCCATATTCATTTGTTGTAACAGAAGGGATTCCAAATTCCTGGATTGCAATGGTTGCATTTGAAATTGGCTCTCCTGTATCACCATCTGTAATAACTCCAGATAGATCGATTGTATTGCTAGAAAGAACCAATGCAATATCAAGTACGGTTACATCATCATCTATAATTACATTTTCAAATGTTTGTGAATCATATCCATAAGCAGAGAAAGTAACATCATAAGTTCCATCTGTAAAGAAACGGTAATAACTTCCAAATTCTTCACTACTCATATAAGGTTCACGATATACTCCACTGTCATCAATACCTTCAACAAAAATCATAGCTTCTATCGGATCTCCCGTATCTGCATCGGTGATGTGTCCCCTTAAAGTAGAACTATTTAATCTATTCAATAAGATCATTGCGGCTTCAATATTATCATCGCATATGCCTTCTACTTGCCCAGCTGGTGGAATAAATTCTTCAGCTAACTCAATTGTAAAACTGAATACTCCATGAGTTCCATAAGTATAATCGTCTGTTGTTCCAGTACAGGGATATAGATCCCATCCTGGCATTGGTGTGTAATTACCACCACTCTGACCAGGTATTGTAACAGCCATATCAATTGCAAGTTCTTCTAAAGCTGCTTGATCTGGCGCAATTACTCCATCCGAATAACCGTATGGATAAAGTACTAACTCACTGTAACTATGATAGCTAATTCCTGCTACAAAATGATGTGAATCAATCAAATTTTGAACTGCTTGAGTTTCCGGCTCGGAAAAAGCTGAAAGTCCCTGATAAGTTTCACTTGTCCAATCGTTAGATGCTCCACCCCATTCCCAACCATAATTCCTATTGGGATCAACACCATCTTCTGCATAATATCCTGTTACATTTATTGAGCCGTTTTCATTGTTATCACAAATATTCTTTCGCCACATTGTATAAATTTCATCAGTAACTATTTTGTGTCCATCCGGGTTTACAAGTGGAACAAACCAAATTTGAGTATTATTAACATTTTCAGTAATTTCTGGATCTACATCATAATTATCTATTATGTGATTCAGCACAGCCATGTTAACTTCTAAGCTTATTGGCTCACGAGCATGATGTTCAGAAAGATAATAAATACTTGGTTCATCTTCTTCAACTTCTACATTATCAGAAACTTTTAATGCCCAAACTTCATGATAATAATTATCGTAATTGGAATTCCCAGCATCTGAATATTGTTTTCCTCTGCTATCTCCGATATCGTAAAGTTTACAAATATCTGGATTATCTATCTCTATTTGCTGAAGTACATCAAGCATTTCTTCATAATCAATATATCCATTAAGGTCAGTTGGATCGTTTAAATTGTTAACTAATTGTTCTTCTGTTTGTGTTATTCTTGCATCGTATCCAATATCAAGCAATTGCTGATATTCTTCGGGAGTTACCACGATATCTAAAAATTCACCTGGTTTAAAAGCAGCTACATCATATTGTAGTGAGTTAAATGTATCGATGATCTGTGAGTTTGGATTATCAAAACGAATAACATAATTATTTGAAGCTAATAAATTTGTGAAAGCAAATGAAATAATTAATATTACTAAAAACAAATACTTTTTAAACATATAATCTCCTTTTATTAGTTATAAATATATTGCAATAATTGTTCCAAACATCAATTGTTATTACAGCATTTACATAAAAAACTGCTGAAAATTCAGCAGTTTTTTTTGCAAATTGAACTATTAGTTTTTGAATAATTATTTCTTTTTTAACAACTCTTCTAGTTCCAATTTCAACTCAATAACTTCCTCATCAGTAACTTCTTCCTCCGGATCAGAAGAATAGTAGGAAAGTCCTTTATTCAAAGTTTTCAAAGCTTCCTCATATTTTTTCATATCTTTTTGGATCTTTGCAAGTTGCACATATGCGTCAAAATGATCTTCCCTAGTTTCGATTGCCATTAATGTTGCTGTTTCTGCTTCTAAAAGTTTATTTTGCTTTATAAGCACTTCACCTTTATGACGCCATGGACAAGACCATTTAGGAACATCTTCATTCAGTTTATCATAAATAATAATAGATTCATCTAGTTTACCTAATTCTAACAATAAATTAGCATACGAAAATTTTGTGCGTGTATTTAATGAATCTAAATTAGATCCTAACACTTCCAGATTTTTTTCTAATTCCATAAAACACAGATATGAAAGCATTAAGTTGGAAGAATAATCATTTTCATTTTGAAAATAGTAGTTGATCGCAGTATTAAAATTCTGAGCATTTTGATTATCTCTGTAACTATTGAAATGTTCAAATTCAGAATTGTCGTGTTTCCCATCTCCTGCGAAAAGTATTGAAACTAAAACGACAAATAGTACCATTAATACGATTTTTTTCATTTATCTCTCCTAAGTTTTTATTGATACTATAAAGTGATGGACATGTTTAAGTGTCAAAATATTTTTGCTTATGTGTGCGCCCGTGGCTCAATTGGATAGAGCATCTGACTTCGGATCAGAGGGTTTGGGGTTCGAGTCCCTACGGGCGTGCCAT